>NZ_JAUSVX010000026.1 GCF_030814995.1 Labrys wisconsinensis
GAGCCCCTCGGCTTCCCCCCACATCTCAAATACAAGGAAAACCCGATGACATTCCCGCTTGACAACAAAAGCCCCATACGAGTCCGCCCATGACGTCGAGGTTCACGCGCGATAGTGGCTCTCTCCCCTACCCCTCCCCCACCAGCCCGATCGCGCCCCACACCGCCGCCTGCCATCCCAGCTCCGCCCAGCGCAGGTCGAGCGGCTGGATCGATTGCGGCAGCGGCAGGTGGTCGGCGATGATCGCGGCGAGGCGCCGGCGGGGATAGCCGGCCATCTCGACCACGCCGCCGCCGATCAGCACGGTGCGCGGCGACAGCAGGGCGATGGCGGAGGCGACGGCGAAGGCCTGGTCGCGGACGACCCCGGCCAGCGCCGCCTGCAGCCCCGGGGCCTCGGCGGTGAACAGCTCCGCCACCGGCACCGCGTGCGCCGCCGCCAGCGCCTCCAGCGCGCGGCCCGAGGCATAGACCTCCACGCGATCGGGCTCGATGCCCGGCAGGGTGCGGCCGAGCCCATGCATCGGCATGTGGCCGATCTCCAGCGCCCAGCCGCCGCCGCGGAACACCGTGCCCTCGCCCATATAGGCGGCGCCGATGCCGGTGCCGACATAGACGGCGAGCACGTGGCTCTCGCCCTTCACCGCGCCGGCACGGCACTCGCCGAGCAGCTGCAGCGCCACGTCGCGCTCGAGGCGAACCGGCATGCCGGTCGCCCGCGCCAGCGCCGAGGCCAGCGCCAGGCCGTTCAGCTCCGGCACATTGGCCGCCTGCAGCACGCGGTCGAAGTCGCGGTCGATGAAGCCGGGCACGGTCACGACAGCCTGAGCCGGGGCGAGGCCCGCCTCGGCGCTGGCCTCGGCCAGGATGGCGGCGAGCGCCGCCACCGGGTCGGCGCAGCGGATGCGCGTCGTGGCACAGGTGCGGGCGAAATCGAGCGGCCGCCCGTCCCGGGCAAAGCCGAGCTTGACCGAGGTGCCGCCGATCTCGACCACGGCGAGCGCGCCGCTCACGCCAGCCTCCCGAGGAAGCCGGCGAGCGCGTCGCGGAACTCGCGCTCGTAGGCGGCGCGGTCCACCGCCTTGGGCGTGATCTCGACCAGCACGGCGCCCGGGATCAGCGCCGCCAGGCGCTGGGCGAAGACGAGGGGATGCGCGAGGTCGACGCCGTGGCCGATCACCAGCGTCGGCACGGCGATCCGCCGGATGTCCGCCTCGGTCACGTCAGGCCCGTCGGCGGCGATGGCCCTGAGCAGCCCGGCGAAGCGGACGGGATCGGGCCGGGCGAAGAAGCCGGCGAGGCTGGCGAGGTTGTCCGGCGCCGCGGCGGCGAGCTCGGCCGCGGCCGCGCTCGCCGCGAAGCGCCGGCGCGCCTCGTCAGGCTCGTGGGCCGCCATCAACTCGCCGACGAGCCCGTAGGGCCGCATGTTGACCGGCGCCGGCGTGTCGACCCAGGCGGGCCGCGCCAGGATCAGGCCCCGCGCCATGTCCGGCCGGCGCACGGCGAGGCGCAGGGCGATCGCCGCCCCCATGGAGATGCCGCCGACCACGGCCGGCCCGAGGCCGAGCCGGCCGGCCAGCGCGGCGAGGTCGTCGGCGAAGGTGGCGATCGAGAGATCCGCCGGCGGCCCGAAGGCCGAGCCGCCCTGGCCGCGGCACTCCAGCGTGATCCGCCGCACCGCCGGCGCGGCGGGAAAGACCTGCGCCACCTGCGCCTCGTCGCCGCCGAGGCCGTGCTGGAACAGCACCGGCAGCCCCTCCCCGACGTCGCGGTAGCGCAGCGCCACCCCGTCGCGCTCGAAGGCGGCGAAGCTCATGCCGCGGCCTCCGCGATCACCCTCTGCAGGAACGTCGCGACGCCGGGCGCCTCGGCCGCGGCGAGGCCGTGCGTCACCAGCGGGCCGTCGAAGCCGGCGGCGCGCAGCCGTCCGACGAAATGGGCAAAGTCGACGACACCCTGGCCGGCGGTGGCGAAGGAGCCGTCCGCATGGCGGTCCTTGGCATGGGCCAGGGCGATGTCGCCGGCGAGGAGATCGACCGCCCGCGCGACGATGGTCCGCCGCTCGTCCTCTTCCGCGACCTCGAACAGGTTGGCGGGGTCGAGCACGATGCGCAGCCGTGCACTGTCGATCTCGTCGATGAGGCGCCGTGCCCGGACGGCCGAGCTCACCACATTGGCGAGCTCCGGCTCGATGCCGAGCTCCACGTCGTGACGCTCGGCCAGCGCCGCCGCCGCCGTCATCTCGGCGAGGAGGTCGCGCCAGGCCTCGGGCGAGGCGTTGTCGGGATGCCAGCGCCACTGGTCCTCGGCATCGCGCGTGCCGGTGCACAGCGTCACCAGGCGGGTGCCCATGGCGGAGGCGGCCGCGCACAGCACCTCCAGCCGGGCCAGCCCGGCGCGGCGCACGGCGGGGTCGGGATGGATCATGTTGTAGGTGCCCGACACCGCGGCGATGCCGACGCCGGTTTGCCCAGCCGCCGCGCCGACCGAGGCCGCGACCTCCGGCTCGATCCGGTCGGGCATCGAGGGCAGGCCGAGGCAGGCGAGGTTGAACTGGGCCGTGGCATAGCCGGCTTCGGCCACCGCGCGCAGCACCGGCACGGCGCCTTGCGCATCGAAGGTCTTGGCGAAGATGCCGAGCTGCATCAGATCGCTCCCGTCACGTCGGCCAGGCGCACCGGCCGGCCGCTCTCGGCCGAGCGGGCGATCGCCGCCATCGCCCGCACCGAGGCGACGCCGTCCTCGGCGCTGGCGCCGGTCATGGCCGCGCCGTTCAGGATCACGCCGGCGAAGCCTTCCAGCTGGCGCCGGTAGAAATGCCCGTCGGCGCCGAGCGTGCGGTGCCAGGCGCCGTCGGCCTCGCGGAAGATGTCGACATCGCTGCTCTTATAGTACCAGGGGTTGTAGATCTTGCCGAGGACGCTGCCGTTCTCGCCGTAGATCTGGAAGCCTTCGTGCCAGTCCATGCGCACGGCCACGGTGAGGTCGAGATGGCCCACGGTGCCGTCGGCGAACTCAGCCGTCACGAACCAGCAATAGGCGCCGAAGCGCTCGGTCAGCCGCGCCTCGACCGCCTCGATCGGCCCGGCGAGATGGCGGGCGGTGTCGACGAGATGGCTGCCATGGGCGAGCATGTAGTAGCGGCGCAGGTCCGCCTTGGGATTGACCGCCGGCTTGCGCGCTTGGGCGCTGGTGACGATCAGCGGCTGCACCGCGTCGGTCATCGCATAGCGGTGGGTGTTGTCGCAGTACCAGCCCTTATAGGCGAGGCGCGTGCCCATCTCGGTCTCGACGAAGGCCTTGGCCGCCTCGATGCCGGCGTCGAAGCGCTTCATGTGGCCGACCTGCAGCACTAGCCCGCTCGCGGCGACGGCGGCCTGCAGCCGCTCCGCCTCCTCGACGGCGACGCCGACCGGCTTCTCGCACAGCACGTGCTTGCCGGCCTCGAGGGCCATGATCGAGGCCTCGACGTGGAAGGCGTCGGAGGTAGCGATGATCACCGCCTCGAGCTCGGGGTCGCCCAGCATCGCCCGGTAGTCGGCATAGGACTTTTCCGGCGCATGGGTGGCGGCCATGCGCTCGCGCAGGTCGTCGGCGACGTCGCAGATGGCATAGAGGTCGACGTTGCGCGCCTTGGTGCAGGATTCGAAATGGGCGGCCTGCGCGATCGGCCCGCAGCCGAGCACCCCGACCCTGAGCCTTCGCTCGTCCTTGCGTGGCATCGATCCCTCCTTCCCGCGGCCGCGCCGCTTCTCAGACCTGGAATTGCGCGTCCATCGACAGCATCGCCTGGTGCAGCAGATAGGCCGCCCCGAGGGCCGGGCCGGCGGTCCGCACCGTCGACGTCTCGATGGCCGGCACGGGGTAGCCCTCCACCAGCGAGGCCTCGACCTCCCGGGCGACCGCCTCGGCCACGAAGGGGAACACCGCGCTCACCGAGCCGCCGAGCACGACCTTCTGCGGCTCGAGCGTCGAGATCAGGGCGGCGAGGCCGCGGGCGAGCCAGCGGCCCCAGTCCGCAGCGGTCCGCTGTGCGGCGGCATCGCCAGCCTCGAGCGCTGCGAGCAGGCCCGCCAGCGTCGCCGGCGTGCCGCCGTGATAGCGCCAGCGGGCGAGCAGCGCGTCCTTGCCGACAAAGGTCTCGAAACGGCCGGGGCGGCGCGGATCGAAGACATAGCCCTCCTCGCCGATGCGGATATGGCCGATCTCGCCCGCCCCGCGCTGGCGCCCGTGATAGAGCCGGCCGCCGGCGATGATGCCGCCGCCGACGCCGTTCTCGATCAGCACCACCAGGATATCGGCGGGCTCGCGCCCGGCCTGCCGGTAGGTCTCCGCCACGGCGAAAGCGTTGGCATCGTTCTCCAGCAGCACGGGCCGGTCGATGCCGAGCTGCCGGCGCAGCAGGCTGGCCACCTCGACCCCGTGCCAGCCCAGGATGGTGGCGTGGTAGGTGCGCTGGTCGGCGGCGAGGAAGCCGGGAATGGCGACGCTGATGCCCTCGACGCGCCCCCCCGCGGGCAGCGCCGCCAGCGCCTCGCCGATCAGCCGCGCCGTCAGCTCGATCGCCGCGGCGGGATCGCAGCCGGCGCCGCGGAAATCGCGCTCCACGGCATGACGGACCATGCCGGCAAGGTCGACCGCCAGCGCGGTGATGCGGTCGACGCCGATATCGGCGCCGATGAAGAAGGCGCCGTCGCCGTCGATCTCGACCAGGATGCCGGGCCGCCCGACCCGGGCCGCCGCCTCCTCCTCCGGCCGCTCGCGCACCAGGCCGGCATCGAGCAGGCTCTGCACCAGGCTGCCGGTGGTCGAGCGGGTGAGGCCGAGGCTGCGGGCGAGCTCGGCGCGGCTCATGCCGCCGGCCCGGAACAGGGCGGCGAGAGCACGGGTCTCGTTGAGCTGACGGATCGCCTGGGGAGTGGTCACGGCGGGCCTTATTTGTATTGGCTCGAAACTAATTTCGGCATTTGATTGCGTCAAGCCTGCCGAGCTATGGCCAAATATTTCCGACTCAGGCCTCGCTTCGCATCTTGACGCCGAAACGCCGGCGTTATTAGTTTTGTGAAAATACAAATTTGGGCAGGGATGGAACCGCATGACGCTGCTGGCGCGGCTCGATCACATCGTGAAGGATTTCGGCGCCATCCGCGCGCTCGACGACGTCTCGATCGAGATCCATCAGGGCGAGGTGCTGGGCCTGATGGGCGACAACGGCGCCGGCAAGTCGACGCTGGTCAAGACCATCGCCGGCAATTTCCAGCCGACCTCGGGCACCTTCACCATGGAAGGCCATCCGGTGGCGTTCTCGGGGCCGGCGGACGCCCGCCGCCACGGCATCGAGGTGGTCTACCAGGACCTGGCGCTCTGCAACAACCTGACCGCGGCGGCCAATGTCTTCCTCGGCCGCGAGCTGATGACCCGCATCGGCCCGCTCAGCGTGCTCGACCACCGCCGCATGAACGTCCGCGCCGCCGAGCTGTTCGGCGAGTTGAAATCGGAGACCCGTCCGGCCGACCTGGTCAACCGCATGTCCGGCGGCCAGCGCCAGGCCGTCGCCATCGCCCGCACCCGCCTCGCCCGCTCCAAGATCGTGCTGATGGACGAGCCGACCGCGGCGATCAGCGTGCGCCAGGTGGCGGAGGTGCTGGCCCTGATCAAGCGCATGAAGGACCAGGGCCTCTCCGTCATCCTGATCAGCCACCGCATGCCCGACGTCTTCGAGGTCTGCGACCGCGTCATCGTCATGCGCCGCGGCCGCAAGGTGGCGGACAAGCCGATCGCGCAGACCAGCCCCGAGGAAGTCACCGGTCTCATCACCGGCGCCATCCGCTCGGCCTGACCGCCCCATCCGGAGACCAGCATGTCCTCTCCCCAAGACGCACCGGGCATGGCCGTCGACCTGCTCAGCTCCCGCCGCGGCTCGCTGCTCGGCCGGCTCTTCGGCGCGCAGGAGACCTGGATCGCCCTGGCCATCTTGGTGCTCGGCATCGTCGTCTCGCTGATCTCGGCCAAGTTCGCCACGCCGGGCAACCTGCTCAACGTCTTCCAGAACGCCTGCTTCATCGGCCTGATGGCGCTCGGCATGACGCCGGTCATCATCAGCGGCGGCATCGACATCTCGGTCGGCTCGATCCTCGGCCTGTGCGGCGTCACCTACGGCATGGTGCTCAACGCCGACATGCCGCTCGGCGTCGGCATCGCCGCCACCCTGGCGCTCGGGGCGCTGTGCGGCGCCTTCAACGGCGCGGTCATCGCCTATATCAAGCTGCCGCCCTTCGTGGTGACGCTGGCGACGCTCTCCATCGGCCGCAGCCTGGCGCTCGTCGTCACCAACAACGAGGTGTTCTACACCTTCGGCCGGGCGACCGATGCGATGATCACCCTCGGCGGCGGCTACAGCTTCGGCCTGCCGAACGTGGTCTACGCCCTGATCGTCGGCGTGCTGATCCTGCACTTCCTTTTGCGCATGACGCGCTGGGGCCGCTACGTCTTCGCCATCGGCGGCAACGAGGACGCGGCGCGGCTCGCCGGCATTCCGGTCGACCTGATCAAGATCTCCACCTATGCCTTCGGCGGCCTGATGGCCGCCGTCACCGCCGTGTTCCTGGTCGGCTGGCTCGGCGCCGTCACCAATGCCGTCGGCACCGGCTACGAGCTGCAGGTGATCGCCGCCACCGTCATCGGCGGCGCCAGCCTCACCGGCGGCTTCGGCACGGCGCTCGGCGCCGCCATCGGCGCGGTGCTGGTCGAGGTCATCCGCAACGCCCTCCTGATCGCGGGCGTCAACCCCTTCTGGCAGGGCACCTTCGTCGGGAGCTTCATCCTGGCGGCCGTGCTGCTGGAGAGGATCCGCTCCATGCGTCGCTAGGGCGGAACCTGCTGCCCGCCCGCCGGGCGGGAGCACGAACAAGAACCGACGGAGGAAACCATGTCACCCCTAGCAAAGCTCGGCGCGGGCCTGTCGCTGGCCTGCCTCGCCCTCGGCCTCGCCGCCCAGCCGGCTGCGGCGGCGCAGCGCGAGTTCGCCCTGGTCTTCAAGGTGCTCAACAACGCCTTCAGCCCGCCGATCGACCAGGGCTGCAAGGCCGCGGCCAAGGAGCTCGGCGACGTCACCTGCACCTATATCGGCCCGACCGAGTATGACGAGGCCAAGCAGGTGCAGCTCGCCCAGGACATGATCACCCGCGGCGTCGACGGCCTCGGCATCTCGGCCGGCAACCCCAAGGCCATGGCCCGCATCCTGAAGATGGCCAAGGACAAGGGCATTCCCGTCGTCACCTTCGACACCGACGTGCTGCCCGAGGATGCCGGCCTGCGCTCGACCTATATCGGCACCGACAACTACCAGTTCGGCCTCGCCCTGGCCGCGAAGATCCTCGACAACAAGAAGAAGGGCGGCACGGTCTGCATCCAGTCCGGCGCCCCGGCCTCGGAGAACCTCAAGGCGCGCGTGCAGGGCATCCGCGACGCCCTGGCCGGCACCACCAAGGACAAGCCGGTCGAGCGCCTCACCGGCCAGAACGGCTGGAGCGAGCCGGCGGGCTGCCCCGTCTACAACAATGACGACATCACGCTGGCGGCCCAGCAGGTGCGCGACGTCATGACCAACAACCCCAATCTCGACGTCTTCGTCGCCGTCGGCGGCTGGGCCCAGTACGCGCCGCAGGCCTATACCCAGACCATGGAGCCCCTGAAGGCCCGCCTCGACGCCAAGGAGCTGCTGGTGGTGTTCGGCGACAATTTCGGGCCGCAGCTGCCGCTGCTCGCCAAGGGCCTCAGCCACTACAATATCGGCCAGCGCCCCTATGACATGGGCTACCAGACCATCAAGGCGCTCGACGACCTCAGCAAGGGCAAGAGCGTGCCGCCGACGATCATCACCGGCACCGAGGTCTGCACGCCGGAGGACGCCCTGACCACCTGCGGCAAGGCCGGCCACTGAAGCCCCGGCCGCCGGCGCCCCGGTGCCGGCGGCCGCGCCCTCTTTCCCGCGCCACGCAAATTCCGTGGCGCGACCTTGTGGCCCGGCGATTAGGCTTTACCTAAGCCACGGGAGCGTGTGTCATGGCGGAGCGCCGCCGACCGCCGCCCCGCAAGCCAGCCCAGGAGAGAGGATTGGACCTCGAGCACACCCTCCAATCCATCGTCAGCCTCCATTCCGTCATCCCGGAGGACGGCTTCACCGCGTCCATCCTCGGCACCGAGCGCGGCGGCAGCGGCATCGTCATCCGCGAGACCGGGCTGGTGCTGACCATCGGCTATCTCATCACCGAGGCGGAGGCCGTATGGCTGACCTGCATGGACGGGCGCGTCGTCCCGGCCCATGCTCTCGCCTATGACCAGGAGACCGGCTTCGGCCTGGTGCAGGCGCTCGACCGGCTCGACCTCCCTGCCCTGCCCCTCGGCCGCGCGAGCGTGGCGCGCCCCGGCGATCCCGTCGTCCTGGCGGCCGGCGGCCGCGGCCAGTTCGTCAACGCCCATATCGTCGCCAAGCAGGAATTCGCCGGCTATTGGGAATATCTCCTGGAGGAGGCGATCTTCACCGCCCCGGCCCATCCCTCCTGGGGCGGCGCCGGCCTGATCGACGCCGAAGGCAGGCTCCTCGGCGTCGGCTCGCTGATGGTGCAGCAGCTGACCGAGACCGGCCTGCAGGACATCAACATGGTCGTGCCGATCGACCTGCTGCCGCCGATCCTCGACGACCTGCTCAGCCACGGCCAGCTCAGCAAGCCGGCCCGGCCCTGGCTCGGCGTCTACACCGCCGAGAGCGAGGGGCGCATCGTCGTTGCCAACGTCGCCGAGCGCGGCCCGGCCGCCGCCGCGGGCCTGCGCCGCGGCGATATCGTCGCCGGCGTGCGCGATGCCGACGTGGCGAGCCTCGCCGACTTCTATCGCAAGGTCTGGGAGAGCGGCCCGGCCGGCACCGAGATCCCGATCGAGGTGGTGCGCAACAACCGCAGCCTGTGGCTGCGCGTCAAGTCCGCCGACCGCGGCGCCTTCCTGCGCAAGCCGCGGGTGCATTGAGGGCTGGCGGCGTCTTGCCCCTGCCGCGACCGTTCCGTCATGGCCGGGCTTGTCCCGGCCATCCACGCGAACACAGCGTTTGCCAGATGAGACGCAACCGTATCGGCCTCCGTCGGAACCGTCAGCGTTCGCGCGGAAGGGCGGATCAAATCCGCCCATGACGGTCGCGGTGGGCGAGGCCGGTCCTACTCGCTGGGCGTATGTTGCAGCTTTTACCGCTCTTCCCGCGGCCTTGGACCTCACCCCGATTGCGCGGATCGGGACGCCCGTGCCAAAACTCTCGCCGGCTTTTGGACGGAGCCGGCGCGCCGGCCCCAGGAAGGATGAGGACATGGCTTACGACAGGATGTTGGCGCAGATGGCGGAGAAGCCGGGCTTCATCGCCGCGCTCGACCAGAGCGGTGGCTCGACGCCCGGGGCGCTGCGCCTCTACGGCATCCCCGAGACTGCCTATAGCGGCGACGCCGAGATGTTCCGCCTCATGCACGAGATGCGGGTGCGCATCATCAGCGCCCCCGCCTTCACCGGCGCCAAGGTGATCGGCGCCATCCTGTTCGAGCGCACCATGGACGGCGAGGCGCAGGGCAAGCCCGTGCCGACCTTCCTCTGGGAGGACCGCCGCGTCGTCCCCTTCCTCAAGGTCGACAAGGGCCTGGAGGCGGAGAAGGACGGCGTCAGCCTGATGAAGCCGATGCCGGAGCTCGACGCGCTGCTCGCCCGCGCCGTCAAGGCCGGCGTGTTCGGCACCAAGATGCGCTCGGTGATCAACCTGCCCTCGCAGGAGGGCATCGCCGCCGTGGTCGCCCAGCAGTTCGAGGTCGCCGAGCAGATCGCCCGCCACGGGCTGGTGGCGATCATCGAGCCGGAAGTCTCGATCAAGAGCCCCGACAAGGCCGGGGCCGAGGCGATCCTGCTGGCCGAGATCGCCAGGCAGCTGGACGCGCTGCCCGAGGGCCGCACGGTGATGCTGAAGCTCACCATCCCGACCGTCCCCGACCTCTATGCCCCGCTGGTCAAGCATCCCAGCGTCACCCGCGTGGTGGCCCTCTCCGGCGGCTACAGCCGCACCGACGCCTGCAAGCGCCTCGCCGCCAACCACGGCATGATCGCCAGCTTCTCCCGCGCCCTGGTGGAGGACCTGAAGCATTCCATGAGCGATGCCGAGTTCGACGCCGCGCTCGCCGCCGCCATCGACGAGATCTACCAGGCCTCCACCGTCAAGGCGTGATGTCGGACAAGGCGGCGTGCCGGCCGGCGCTCTTTTTGGGCGGCTAGCAAGCGACGGACAGGGTTGCATCGTTACCCGCATGAACCTCAACGTCATGGACGGACTTGATCCGTCCATTCACGCGAACACGACGATGGCCAACTCTTGGCGCAACACCGGCCGGTGCCCTTCCTTCATCCGCCAGTGTTCGCTACGAAATCGTTCGATTTCGTCGGGATGGGCGGATCAAGTCCGCCCATGACGGTCGAGGATGACGCCACCGTTGCGCCGCTTGCTGCAACGGTGGCGTCGTGACCGAGTTCGCCCGGCCATGACGCTCGCGGGTGGTGCCTCCGTCGCGTTCCTGCGACAACATCCCACAACCTCAAGGACCACACCCTCCCACCTCACTCCGCCGGGGCGAGCGCCGGCACCGGTGCGGCCTCGGCCTCGCCGCTCAGGGCCGCGGCCAGCCGCTCGCGGTCGAGCTCGCCTTCCCAGCGCGCCACCACGATGGTCGCCACCGCATTGCCGACCAGGTTGGTGAGCGCCCGGCATTCCGACATGAAGCGGTCGATGCCCAGGATCAGCGCCATGCCGGCAACCGGCACCGACGGCACCACGGACAGCGTCGCCGCCAGGGTGATGAAGCCGGCGCCGGTGATGCCGGCCGCGCCCTTGGAGCTGAGCATCGCCACAAGGAGGAGCAGGATCTGCTCGCCGGCCGAGAGATGGATGCCGGTCGCCTGGGCGATGAACAGCGCCGCCAGCGTCATGTAGATGTTGGTGCCGTCGAGGTTGAAGGAATAGCCGGTGGGGATGACCAGGCCGACCACCGAGCCCTTGCAGCCGGCCCGCTCCATCTTCTCCATCAAGCTCGGCAGCGCCGCCTCGGACGAGCTGGTGCCGAGCACGAGGAGCAGCTCCTCCTTGATGTAGCGGATCAGCGCGAAGATCGAGAAGCCGTTGAAGAGGCACACCGCCCCCAGCACCAGCACCACGAACAGCACCGAGGTGGCGTAGAAGGTCAGGATCAGGAACAGCAGCTTGGCCACGGCGCCGATGCCGAACTTGCCGATGGTGAAGGCCATGGCGCCGAAGGCGCCGACCGGCGCGGCCCGCATCAGGATGGCGACCAGGCGGAACATCGCCTGCGACAGCGACTGCAGCACCGCCATGACCGGCGCCGCCCGCTCGCCGACCAGCGCCAGGGCGATGCCGAACAGCACGGAGAAGAACAAGACCTGCAGCACGTCGCCGCCGGCGAAGGCGCTGACCGGCGTCGCCGGGATGATGTTCACGAGGAAGCCGACCACGGTCTGGTCGTGCGCCTTCTCGGTGAACTCGGCCACCGCCTTCGGATCGAGCGCGGCGGGATCGACGTTGAGGCCCGCGCCGGGCTGGACCACGTTGCCGACGATCAGGCCGACGATCAGCGCCAGGGTCGAGAACACCAAGAAATAGGCCATCGCCTTGAGGAAGACGCGTCCGACCTTCTTCAGGTCGCTCACCCCGGCGATGCCGGTGACGACGGTGAGGAAGATCACCGGCGCGATCACCATCTTGATCAGCTTGATGAAGGCATCGCCCAGCGGCTTCAGGCTGGTGCCGAGATCGGGATAGTAATGGCCGAGCGCGATGCCGGCGGCGATGGCGACCAGCACCTGGACATAGAGGCTGGCATAGAATGGTCGCTTGCGCGAAGCGGCCGGTGGGGTGATCGCGATGGGGGCCATGACGTCCTCCTCTGGGGGTCCGGCGCGGCGCGGACCCGGCTGGCGTTTCCTTGCAGGCCGCGTGTTGTCCGCAGCCTCGAATGGCCGATCGCAAGAGCGATGCCACATGGCGGGATCCGCCCATCTCCTTGATGATGCTCTGGATTTTCTCGCGCCCCACCTGCTGCGGCCGGCAAGATCGGGCGGATTTCCGCCAGATCCCCTTGATCCCGTGCGGAAATCCGCACAGGATTGAGCATGATCCGAAGCCCGATCCTGGACCGTCTTTCCCGGCGCCGCGGGGAATGGCTGGCCTTCGCCGCCGTCGCCGCGACCGTGCTCGGCCTCACCGCCTGGCTGGCCGGCGAGGTCGGCCGCAGCCGGGCCGCCGAGGCGCTGCGGGCCCAGGCCGCCGGCAGCGCCACGCTCAACGTCGCGGTGCTGCGCGCCGAGCTGGAGAAGCAGCGCGCCCTGCCCTACGTGCTGTCGCAGGATCCCGACGTGCAGGCCGCCCTCGCCGGCCACGAGCCGGTGCGCATCGCCGCCCTCAACGCCAAGCTGGAGACGCTGGTGCGCGGCACCCGCACGGCGGTGATCTACCTCATCGACGCGTCGGGCACCGCCATCGTCTCCAGCAACTGGCGCGAGCCGACCAGCTTCGTCGGCAGCAATTATCGCTTCCGCCCCTATTTCACCGGCGCCGTCACCGACGGGGCGGCCGAGCATTTCGCCCTCGGCACGGTGAGCAAGCGGCCCGGCCTCTACATCTCCCGGCGCATCGGCGAACCCAACGCCCTGCTCGGCGTGGTCGTGGTCAAGGTCGAGTTCGACCAGGTCGAAGCGGACTGGGGCCAGTCCGGCGCCGCGGTCTATGTCGCCGATCCGCGCGGTATCGTGCTCCTGACCAGCGAGCCCGACTGGCGCTTCCTGGCCGAGGCGCCGATCGCGCCCGGCGATGCCGGAGCGATCCGCGCCAGCCTGCAGTTCGGCAATGCGCCGCTGACGCCGCTGCCGCTGCGCCCGCGCGACGCCGGCACGGCCGGCGCCGACTTCGCTGCCCTCCCCGACGGCTCGCTGCAGCTCGCCAGCGAAAGCGCGGTGCCTTCGACGCCCTGGCGCCTGCATCTGCTCCTGCCTGCCGACGATGCGCTCGCGGCCGGCGCGCGCACCGCCCGCATCGCCGCGCTCGGCGGCGCCGGCTCGGTGCTGGCGCTGGCCGGGCTGCTGCTGCACCGGCGCCAGCGCAGCCGGACGCGGGCGGCGGAGGCGGTCGAGGCGCGGGCCGAGCTGGAGCGCCGCGTCGAGGCGCGCACCCGCGACCTCAGCGCCGCCAACGCGCAGCTGACCCGCGAGATCGACGAGCGCCAGCGCATCGAGGCCAAGCTGCAGGTGGCGCGCGACGAGCTGGCGCAGGCCAATCGGCTGGCCACGCTCGGCCAGGTCACGGCGGGCCTGGCGCACGAGGTCAACCAGCCGGTCGCGGCGATCCGCAGCTATGCCGACAACGCCGTCGCCTTCCTCGACCGCGGCGACCATGCCGCGGTGCGCGACAACCTCGCCACCGTGGCCGGGCTGACCGAGCGCATCGGCGCCATCACCGGGACGCTGCGCGGCTTCTCGCGCAAGGCGACCGGCGAGACCGGCCCGCTTGCCCTGGTCGAGGCGCTCGACGGCGCCCTGATGCTGGTCGGCACCCGCGCCCGCCGCCTCGGCGTGGCCCTCGACGCCGACCGGCCGGAACCAGGCCTCGCCGTCATCGCCAACCGCGTCCGGCTGGAGCAGGTGCTGGTCAACCTCCTGCA
Organism: Labrys wisconsinensis; assembly: GCF_030814995.1. Classification (GTDB taxonomy): domain Bacteria; phylum Pseudomonadota; class Alphaproteobacteria; order Rhizobiales; family Labraceae; genus Labrys; species Labrys wisconsinensis. Next base: position 13,748 of record NZ_JAUSVX010000026.1, read on the forward strand.
GAACGCCCTCGACGCGCTGGAAGAACGGCCGGAGCCGGCGATCCGCATCGGCCTCGCCGCGACGCCGATGGAGGCCATCCTCACTGTCGCCGACAACGGCCCCGGCATCGCGCCGGAGGTGCTGGCGGCCCTGTTCACGCCCTTCCTCACCACCAAGCCGCGCGGCGTCGGCCTCGGCCTGGTGATCTCAAAGGACATCGTCGACGAGTTCGGCGGGCACCTGGCGGCCGACAACGCCCCCGGCGGCGGCGCCTGCTTCACCCTGACCTTGCGGAGGGCGCCATGACCGAAAGCGCCATGACCGGGGCCACCCTGCCCGTCGCCTTCGTCGACGACGACGCGGAGCTGCGCCGCGCCAATGCCCAGACCCTGGCGCTCGCCGGCTTCCGCCCCCTGCCCTTCGAGAGCGCGACCGCCGCCCTCGCGGCCATCGATGCCAGCTTCGCCGGCGTGGTGGTGACCGACCTGCGCATGCCCGGCATGGACGGCATGGACCTCTATCGCCGGCTGGCGGCGCTGGATCCGGACCTGCCGGTCATCCTCGTCACCGGCCATGGCGACATCGCCACCGCGGTCGAGGCGATGCGCGAGGGCGTCTACGACTTCCTGGCCAAGCCCTTCGCCGCCGACCGGCTGATCCAGAGCGTGCGGCGGGCGGCGGAGAAGCGCGCGCTGGTGATGGAGAACCGGCGCCTGCGCGCCGCGGCGGAGGCAGCCGAGCCGGACTCGCCGCTGATCGGCGACGCCCCGGCGATCCGCCGCCTGCGCGAGACCCTGCGCGCCATCGCCGACGCCGATGTCGACGTGCTGGTGGTCGGCGAGACCGGCAGCGGCAAGGAGGTGGTTGCCGGCCTGCTGCACCGGCTGTCGCGCCGCCAGGTGCGCGAGTTCGTCGCCCTCAACTGCGCCGCCCTGCCGGAGAGCGTGATCGAGAGCGAGCTCTTCGGCCACGAGCCCGGCGCCTTCACCGGCGCGCAGAAGAAGCGGGTCGGGCTGATCGAGCATTCCAGCGGCGGCACGCTGTTCCTCGACGAGATCGAGAGCATGCCGCTCGGCACCCAGGCCCGGCTGCTGCGGGTGCTGGAGCGGCGCGAGGTCATGCCGGTCGGCGCCAACATCGTGCGCGCGGTCGATCTCCGGGTGGTCGCCGCCGCCAAGGTCGACCTCGGCGACCCCCGCCAGCGCGCCGGCTTCCGGGAGGACCTCTACCACCGCCTCAACGTGGTGACGCTGCGGGTGCCGCCGCTGCGCGAGCGGCGCGCGGACGTGCCGCTGCTGTTCGCCCATTTCCAGGCGCGGGCGGCGCAGCGCTTCCGGCGCGAGGCGCCGGCCCTGACCGAGCCTGTGCGCCGCCACCTCCTCGAGCACGACTGGCCCGGCAATGTGCGCGAGCTGGTGCATTTCGCCGAGCGCGTGGTGCTGGGCCTCGCCGAGGTCGGGGCCGCGCCGCCCGCCGCCGCGCCGGACGGGGCGAGCCTGCCCGAGCGGGTCGAGCGCTACGAGGCCGGGCTGATCCGCGAGGCCCTCGCCCGGCACAGGGGCGACGTGCGCTCCACCCTCGAAGCGCTCGGCCTCCCGCGCAAGACCTTCTACGACAAGCTGCAGCGCTACGGCATCAGCCGATCGAGCTACGAGGGGTAGAAGTCATATATCCATACTGCAAGCATGCCTTTCGCGCTTGCCATCACCCGACGCGTCGGGCGATCCCGTCTCAGGCCACCTCGGCTGCGGCTGGACTGACAGCGGGAGGCAAGCCGAGCGCCGCCAGCAACTCCAAAGCCTGTTGGTCCCGACCGTTCTGGGTCTTGGCGCCCTTGCGGCGGACCAATTCCGCCTGCCAATCCGGCTGCTTCTCGATCATGGCCAACCAATGCATGGTTGCAGCCAGCTCGAGAGCCGTCGCCGAACGTCTCTGCATCTCCGCCAAAGCCTGGTGAAGGCGATCTACGATCGGCAGACCGTCCGGCGCCTCGCCATGACCGGCCGGCCTGGACCGATAGGCGACGTAAGGCACGCCATCGCTCTGACGGCGGCGCTGCTCGGCCTCCAGGCGGCCGAAGACGACATCGTCTTCGACCTGCTCCGCCAAGCCGGCGGAATACGGCCCGTAGTGATGGTACTCGTAGGAAAAACCGCTGTTCAAGCCAATCTGGTCAAGCAGATAGACGATCTTCTGCAGCCGGATCTTTCCGACGACCTCTCCCCCGGCGGCTTCGACGAGGCTTGGAACATCAATGGTCATGCGCTCCTCCCTCGAACCGAATCGACGACACCTTGCGCCAATTTGAAGTCTGCTTCATTGAGAAAATAGTACCGTTCGAACGCCCTTTGCCGGTCCGAGCGGGCGATCGTCGCGTCCTTGAAATCCGAGATCTCCTTCAGATTGCCGTCCGCCATCTGGATCATCAGGCGCTTTTGGGCTCGCCCGTCGTCAGCTCCAATCTCGCCGTAGAGCGATAGTTTGGCCGAGTCGCGAAACACGCTCTCGTTCAGCTGATCCTTGAATTGCGAATCCAGCTTGTGCTTGAGCCGGCGCTGCCTCTCGGCTTCCTCCGGAAACGCTTGCTGTATGTCGAGGCAGATCGGGCGCTCTCGATTCAGAATTCGGCGCGCGATCGCACGGGCAGCGTCATCACCCGACGCTGCGACCAGATGGATCGCCCCCCACGCGACCGTATCGTCCAATGCCCGATAGTTTGCGGTCGTATCACCGCCCGGCATGAAAAACCGCACCAGAGGATGGTCGTCCGCAAGTCCGCGGACGCTTCCTTTCTCGATGACGCTGCGTGCAACGAGTCGGAAGAACAATGAAACGAGCTGCTCGATTCCGCGCGTGGTCTTGTGAAAGTAGACATTCGTATACAGCCGGTATCGAGCGAGCAGAAAATCTTCCGCCGCATCCTTCGCCTTGTAGCCGAGGCAAAAACTGTGTTCGTAGATCGGATCGCCACCATCTGCGTCCGGCGGGGAAAAATCGATCTCCGCCACACGCACATTGTCCATCAGCCATTCGAGATCGATGGCCCCCGCCCCGGTGCCGGTCATGTAGCGATCGCGAATGAGATAGTCCAAACGATCAGCATCGAACGAGCTCGACACGACCGCGTGATACATGTCGGCGGGTGTCTCCGACCTGATCAGATCGGCAACGTCCTGCGGCCTGACATCCGCCCTTTCCAGGATCTCGCCGATCGCCCCGGACGGATCTTCGATCATGTCCGCCGTGAAGGCTTCGTGCTTGCGGATGCTCGCCTTTGTCGGCCTCGCTCCGCCTTGCGCGCCTGCCAGAAACTTTCGCGCCTCCTCGAAAGCATGGCTGAACGGGCCATGGCCGATGTCGTGAAGAAGGGCGGCGAACAAGGCAACCTTGGCGCGAGCCTGGTCAAACTCGCCGTTCACGCGCTTCAGGTTGATCTCGCGCTCGATCAGCCGGACGAGACGGCGCGCATTGTGGAAAACCCCAACCGAATGGGCAAAGCGCGTATGGCTGGCGGAAGGGAAGACGAATTCGGACACGCCGAGTTGCTTGATGCGCCGCAACCGCTGCACGTCCGGCGTTCTGAGCAGAGACCATGCCGCCTCATCGACGAGCCCGCCATCCTCGAAGGCGATGATATCGTGAACGGGATCACGGATACGTTCAGTTTTCATGAGTCGAAAGGACGGATAACCGAGACAATATGCCAACAATCGACAGTTGAGGCCGTCAGGTCAGGCTTGGCGCCCCCCAGATGAGAAATTTTAAGCAACAATTGCTCCTTTATCCAGGAGGGGTGGCGAATTTCCACGAGTGAGAGAGACGTTTATCAGAAGACCTCTGTCGATCTCCTGATCGAAGTACGTGCATAGCCAACGGCAGCAGCAACGGCTTCAATGGATGGAAGGCCGGCATCTCCCGGCTTCGAGAGCACCCCTATAGCGCGCTCCCGTCCTCGTACCGCAAGCGATAGACGTCTTCGTTGAAGTCGTGAGCCTCGATATGGGTCGGCTTCAACGCAAACAAGCCTGTGAAGATGTCGCGCCCCGAGCTTTGCCAGAGAAGGTCGCCCTCCGCGGAGAGGCGGGAGATCTCCACCTCACCATGACAGATCAGCGCATCGTGGACGGGTGAGACGTGCAGGCTGAAACAGGCGGCGAAATCGACCTGGACCGACCGGATCAGCGCCAGGGCGCGGAGCGAGAGGCAGGCCACGCAATTGCCCACCCCGATGAACAGGCGCTCCTTCCATACGAGGGCCGAGCGTCCTTCGATGGGCATCATAAAGCCGCCGCCCGCGAGGACGACGGCGGGAACGTCGTCGACGAGCACACCATAGGGGGAGCCGATATAGTCTCCATCGCCGATGGTGATCTCGCGCGCGTACTTGCGCTCGTTATCGGCCGACCCGAACGAATATTGCGGCTCTTCGACGATCCGGATCCTCCCGATCGAGGATAAAAGCTGCAACCACGCCATGGCCGTCATCCCTACGGATTCGATCGAGCCGCCAGAGTGCCCTTGCGTCATCGGCTCCACAAGTCGGCGGCCTGCCGTGACGTCGACCAGAGCCGAGTGGCCCGCGTCGGACGGCACGCCGATCAGGCCGGCGCGAGCGACTTGCCGTAGGCGTCGAGCATGGCCGCGACCGCGTGCAGCATCGCCGTCAGCGGCGTCGTCGCCCGGACGTCGAATGCCATGCCGGTGCGCTCGAACAAAGCCAGGCATAGCTGCGCGGAATCGTGGCGAGACTGGTAGGCGATGCCGTCCGGCCGGTCCGCATGGTCCCAGAGCGCGTCCGACCAGGCGCCGCAGGGCCCATACGGGCCGGTCGAGACGGCATTGTCGGTCCCGACCGTCTGCAGCCCGGCGCCGTGCAGCCTGACGACCCGCAGGGCCCGGCGGCAGCTGAGCTCGGTCGCGGCGCGGTCCGCGACATCGGCGAGGGCGACCATCCGCCGCTGCGGGTTGCGCAGCAGGGTTTCCGCCATGGCGGCGCCGCGCGACAGCCCGACATAGAGCACGCCGAAACGGCTGCCGGCGCTGTCGAAGCGATAGGTCGGCGGGATGCCGGCGCCCGGACCGAAGAGCACCGGCGCGAACGCCAAGCGGTGGATGCGATGCAGCACCGTGCCCGGCGGCAGGACGTCGATCGGCAGGGCGACGCCGCCGAGCCAGGCCGGCGGCAGGGGCGCGGCGCCGGTCGGTCCGCGGGGGCCGGCCGGTCGCGCAGGCTTCATGCGAAGCCGTCGCCCCGCTCGGCCCGGACGAGGCGGCGCACCGCGTCGAGATCACCGCTGCGCAAGGCCTCGAGGGGTGTCCGGCCCCCGAGCGCCGTGTCGGGCGCCAGCAGGAAATCCAGTGTCGCCCAAGGCCCGGCCGCGCCGAGGCCGCGCACGACCTCTGCGAGGCCCGGGACGACCTCTCCCTGGCCGAACTGGCAGACGGGGTAGCGCCAGTCGCTGCCTTCGCGGACCGCAAGCAGCGCGCCGGCGCGCCGGCGCTTGTCCACGGCCTGGCGGGTGATCCCGAGCACGCGGCCGGCCGCCTCGGCCGACACCACGCCGCCGGCTGCTGCGAGCAGTGCCTGGCGATGCTCGACATTGCGGGCCAGCGCGGGCACGAGCGGATCGAGCTCGGCGACGGCCGTACCGATCACGTCGGAACGGCTGAGAAGCCGGGCCAGCGATCCGGCATCCGTTGGAGCGGCCAACACGTCCGCCAAGGTCGTGACCGGCACGCTTCCGGCAATCCGCTCCAGGGCGGACAAGGCCCGACGCAGGAAGGCTGCCTGAATCGAATCAGGCTCGGCGTGCACGTTGAGCACGAAGCTCGATGATGCCGGCCCACGGGCCATGGCTGTTTCCACGAGTTGACTTGGGCGATATGTAGGGAGGACGGAGACGAAGTCAACCTAGAGGTGGGCGCGGATCACCGCGAGGTCGGGAAACGGCGCGAGCCTCGTCACTGTCCGCGATGCGCCGCTAAGCAGCTTCTCGTGGCTTTCGCCACGATTGATTTTGCATTTCCAATGCAAAATCAATGCTGCTCAGATTCCTGGATGTAAGCAGGTTCGGGAGAACCTGCTTAGCCCAGCCCCGCCTCGTCAGCATAGCGCCCGGCATAGGCTTTCGGCAGCGGCGAGGCATAGCCGCCGAGCTTCGACGTCCGCAGCCCCAGCGCGACCAGCCCTTCCGTCAGGCGCACGGCGCAGGCGACGCCGTCGAGCACCGGCAGGCCGTGCCGGGCCGAGAGACGCGCGGCGAGGTCGGCCATGCCGGCGCAGCCGAGCACCACCGCCTCGGCCCGATCCTCGCGCCTGGCCGCCTCGATCTCCTCCGCGATCAGCTCGACCGCGCCGCTGGCCGGATCCTCCAGCGCCAGCACCGGCACCTCGGCGGCACGCACCCGGGCGCAGCGGCCGGCGAGGCCGTATTTGACCAGGTTGTGCTCGATGGCCGGGATCGAGCGCGACAGCGTCGTCACCACCGAAAAGCGCCCGGCCACCAGGCAGGCCATGTGGAAGGCCGCCTCGCCGATGGCGACGACCGGCGCCCCGGCCAGCGACCGCGCCGCCTCCAGGCCGGTATCGTCGAAACAGGCGATGATATGGGCGTCGACGCCCTGCCGCTCGCCGGCGCGGATCTCCTGGAGCAGGCCGGGCACGGAATAGGCCTCGTCGACATAGCCCTCGATCGAGGCCGGCCCGTCGGCCGGGTTGACCGCGACGATATCCGTGCCCGGGGACGCCGCCGCCCGCGCCGCAGCACCGATCTTGGCGGTCATCGAGGCCGTGGTGTTGGGGTTGATCACCAGGATGCGGGGCATGGCACGCTCGGGGACCTCGTCTGCGTCACACCAGCCCCTTGCCCGCATCCGATCCCTGCCGGGCGCGGTGGCGCTGCACCAGGAGCACGACGGCGATGGCGCTGAGGATCACCGCGAAGGAAACCGCCGTCGTCACCGTGCCGAGGGCGTAGATGACCGGCGTGGTGACCGAGGTGGTGAGGCCCTGCAGCTGCATCGGCAGGGTGTTGTCCGCACCGACCGCCTGGCTGGAGCGGGCGATCTCGTCCCAGGACAGCGTGAAGCCGAACAGGGCGACGCCGACCAGCGAGGGCGCGATGAGCGGCAGCACGACATGGACGAAGGTCTGCCAGGGCGTGGCGCCGAGGTCGCGCGCGGCCTCCTCATAGGCCGGGTTGAAGCGGTTGAACACCGCGAACATGATCAGGAGCCCGAAGGGCAGCGTCCAGGTGAGATGGGCGCCGAGGCCGGAAGTCATCAGGCCCATGATCGTCTGGTAATTGTCCTGGATCCAACCGATCTCGTAGGTATCGCCGAGCGACTTGATGGTGTCGTCGACGATGCGGAACTCCAGCGCGATGCCGAGCGACACCACGATCGAGGGCAGGATCAGGCTGGCGATGGCGGTGTAGAACAGCAGGTTGGCCCCGCTGAAGCGGCGGCGGAAGGCCAGGCCCGCCATGACCGAGATGATCACGGTGAGCACGGTCACGGTGATGCCGAGCTTGAGCGAGCGCAGGAAGGCGTCGAGCACGTAGTTGACGCCGATGCCGGCGAACAGGTTGCCGAACCAGTGCAGCGACACCCCGTTCATCGGGAAGGTGAGGCCGCCGTCCGGGCCCTGGAACGACAGCACCAGGATGGTCAGGGTCGGCCCGTAGAGGAACAGGACGTAGAGGGCGAAGACGGCGGTGAGGACGTAGAAGGTGCGGGAGCGGTGCTCGGCCATCTCACAGCTCCTTGCGGATGTCGACGAAGCGCACCATCGCCCAGACGATCATCAGCACGATGGCGAGCAGGATGATGGCGTTGGCGGCGGCGATCGGGAATTGCAGATAGCTGATCTGCACGTTGATCGACTTGCCGACCGAGGCGATCTGCTGGCCGCCCATCAGACCGATGGTGACGAAGTCGCCCATGACCACGGTGATGACGAAGATCGAGCCGATCATGATGCCGGTCTTGGAGAGCGGCGCGATGACATTCCTCACGATCTGCCAGCCGGAGGCGCCGGCATCGCGCGCGGCCTCGATCAGCGAGCGGTCGATGCGCGACATCGAATTGGCGATCGGCACGATCATGAACACGGTGTTGAGGTGCACGAAGGCCAGGATCACCGAGAAATCGGAATAGAGCAGCCATTCCTGCGGCTCGCTGGTGATCCCCAGGCCCATCAGCATCTGGTTGACCAGGCCGTTGCGCCCGAGCAGCGGGATCCAGGAGATCATCCGGATGACGTTGGAGGTCCAGAACGGGATGGTGCAGAGCAGCGCCAGGACCAGGCGCACCGTCGCCGTCTTGATCTCGAAGACGATGTAGTAGGACACGGTGAAGCCGATCAGCAGGGTGACCAGCCAGACGATGAAGCAGAATTTCAGGGTGGAGAGGTAGGTCCTGACCGTGGTGCAGAGGTCGGGCAGCCCGCTGATGCACTTGTCGAACACCTCGACATAGTTGTCGGTGACGAAGTTCGGCTCGATGGAATATTCGGTATAGGTCCAGAAGCTGACGATCAGCGTGACGATCAGCGGCAGGACGAAGAACAGGGCGAAGGTCAGCGCCAGCGGCGCCGCCTGCCAATAAGGCGTCCAGCGCCTGGCTGTCTTCATGAGGGCTGCCCTTCCGCTGCCATGCCGGATGTTTTCGGGGTGAGGGATAAGCCGGGGCGCGGGCGCCCCTCGACGGCAAGTTTCAACTCGGAAGGACGCCAATCGGACCTGCCGCGTGAACCACGTCGTCATGGGCGGACTTGATCCGCCCATCCACGCGAACTCGACATGAGCCTATGTTCGCGTGGATGGACGGGACGAGCCCGTCCATGACGGCCGAGGGTCGCGCTCAAACAAGAAGCACGGACGCGCGGGGCAACGATGTGCTCCCATCGAGCCCCTACCTCACGCGGCGATGAACTCGTTCCACTTCTTCACCATGTACTCGTTCTCGTCCATGACGGCGTTCCAGCAGGCGACGGCGCCCATGCGCTCGCTGTAGGAGCCGCCGTCGCGGGTGGCGCCGGCCTTCTCGAGCAGCCCCCCATCGGGGGCGTGGATGTCCTTCTCGGCCGGCTTGCCCTCCATCCAATAGGCCCACTCATAGGCCTCCATGTTCGCCTTGGCGGTGTCGAGCACGGCGGAGTAGTAGCCCTGCCGGTTGAGATAGGCGCCGGCCCAGCCGGAGAGGAACCAGTTGACGAACTCGTAGGCGGCGTCGAGCTGCTTGCCCTTCAGCGTCTTCGGCAGGCCGAAGCCGGAGGCCCAGGCGCGGTAGCCCTCCTTCAGCGGCTGGAACTTGCAGGGGATGCCCTTGGTCCTGACCGCGGTGACAGCGGGCGACCACATCGACTGGATCACCGTCTCGCCCGAGGCCATCAGGTTGACGCTCTCGTTGAAGTCAGACCAGAAGGCGCGGAACTGGCCGGCCTTCTTGGCCTCGGTCAGGGTCGCCATGGTCAGGTCGATCTCGTCCTTGGTCATGTTGCCCTTATCGGCATATTTGTGCTTGCCGAGGGCCTCCACCACCATGGCCGCGTCCATGATGCCGATCGAGGGGATGTTGAGGATCGAGGCCTTGCCCTTGAACTGCGGGTTGAGCAGCTCTGCCCAGCTGTCGATCGGCCGGCCGATCAGGTCCGGGCGGATGCCGAGCGTGTCGGCGTTGTAGGTGGTCGGGATCAGGGTGATCCACTCGGTCGGCTCGGCCGAGAACTTCTTGGAGTGCTGGCCCTCGAGGTAGAACACCTTCTTGGGAGCCGTGCCCTGGATGCCAATCGGTTTGCCGTCGATCTCGGCCTTGGTGATGGCCGGCGCCAGCTTGTCGACGAGCTTGATCTTCTTGGCGTCCATGCCCATCAGGTTGCCGGAGGGCATCAGCTTCTTCAGGCTGAAATATTCGCTGTCGACCAGGTCGAACGAGTTCGGCTGGGTGATGATGCGCTTGGTCACCTCGTCCGTGGTCACCGACACGTACTGGATCTTGACGCCGGTGTCCTTGAACGCCTGCTCGGCGATGGCCGGGGCCTGGTTGGTGGCAGTGGAGAGGTAGCGCAGCGTCACCGGCTCGGCGGCGTGGATCGCCGGCGCGCCGAGGCTGGCGCCCGCCGCGACGCCGGCGAGCGCCACGCCGCCTTTCAGGATGTCGCGGCGCGAGAGTCCTCGCGTTTCGCTGGTGCTCATGATGGTGCTCCCGTTTCTCTGGATGGGCTTCTGGACTGAAGGGTTGGCGGCGGAGATCAGCTCGCTCCGCCTTCGAGCACATGGGCGTCCGACGGCGCCCACGACACGGTGACGCGCTCGCCCTCCTCGAAGGGCCGCGCATGGAAGGTCTCTTCCGGAACCAGGGCGAGCAGGTCGCCGCCGCGGTCGTCGGCGAGCTGGATGGAGAAGCCGTTGCCGGCATATTCGGCGCCGGTGACGGTGGCTTCCCGGCTGGAGGCCGTGACCTCGCCGCCGCGGACCAGCGCCACCCGGTCGGTGCGCACCGCCACCGCCTTGTCGCCGAGGTCGATGACGTTGTGGCCGCCGATGAAGCGGGCGACGAAGGCGGTGCGCGGGCGCGAGAACACGTCCTGCGCCGTGCCCTGCTGCTCGATGCGCCCGACATTCATCAGCACGACCAGGTCGGCCAGGGCCAGCGCCTCGTCCTGGGAATGGGTGACGTGGACGAAGGAGATGCCGAGGCTCTTCTGCAGCTTGCGCAGCTCGCCGCGCACTCTGAGGCGCAGGAACGGGTCGAGCGCCGAGAGCGGCTCGTCAAGCAGCAGCGCCGAGGGCTGGGTGATCAGGGCGCGGGCCAGCGCCACGCGCTGCTGCTGGCCGCCGGAGAGCTGCGAGGGCAGGCGCTTGGCGAAGCGCTCCATCTCGACCACACGCAGCATGGCCCGGGCGCGATTGAGCCGCTCGATCCGGTTCTCGCGCTTCATCTTGAGGGAGAAGGCGACGTTCTCCTCCACGGTGAGATGGGGAAACAGCGCATAGTTCTGGAACATCATCGCCGTGCCGCGTCGGGCCGGCGCGAAATTGGTGACGTTGACGTTGTCGAGCAGGATGTCGCCTGATGTCGCGATCTCATGGCCCGCCAGCATGCGCAGCGAGGTGGTCTTGCCGCAGCCGGAGGGCCCGAGCAGGCAGCAATAGGTCGAGGCCGGAATCTTGAGGTCGATCGCATCGACCGCCTTGGCCGCGCCATAGGCCTTGGTCACGGCGGCGAACTCGATCCGCCCCCGGGCCTTGTCTCCGGCTCCGGTCGCTGTCTTGCCCGGCAGGACGGCAGAATCTGACACGCAGGCGCTCCGCTTGGATTGTCGACAATCCCCCATGCAGGCGCCGTGCCAATTGATTGTCTTAAAATTATCAAGGAGTTATGGAGATCGACTGTCCAGGCGATGACAAACTGCGCAGCATCCTGCGAATTCTTTGTGCACTCCCATGAAAATTGTCTGATATCGCAACGCAACAACCTGAATGGGATCGTCTACAATCCGGGCTTTGCCGGGCGCCGGGCTCGCGCTAGGCTTGACGCAAACGGCCCCGCCCCATGCTCGACCTCTCCGCCCCCGCCTCCGATCCGCCGCCCGGCCTCAAGGTCGAGCGCGAGATCTTCGAGCGCATCCTCGGCGCCATCGCCGAGGGCCGCCTGCCGCCCGGCACCAAGCTGACGGAAGAAGACCTGGTCGAGATCTTCGGCGTGACCCGCGCCCGGGTGCGAAAAGTGCTGCTGCTCCTGTCGCAGCGCAGCGTCGTGACGCTGGAGCCCAACCGCGGCGCCTTCGTGGCGCAGCCCTCCGTCGCCGAGAGCGCCGCCCTGTTCCAGGCGCGCCGGGTGATCGAGAGCGAGACCACCGCCATGGTGACGCGCCTCGCCGGTGCGCGGCGCGGCGAGGCCCTGGCGCGGCTCGACGCCCATCTCGCCGAGGAAGAGGCGGCGCGGCAGGCGGGCGACCGGGGCCGAGTGATCCGCCTCTCCGGCGAGTTCCACCGCCTCGCCGCCGAGCTTGCGGGCAACCCGGTGCTGGCCGGGATGATCGAGGACCTGGTGTGGCGCACCGCCCTGGCGCTGGCCGCCCATGCCAGCCGCCACGACACCGAGTGCTCGCCGGCCGAGCATGTCGAGATCGTCGAGGCGATCCGGGCCGGCGACGTGGCCGCGGCCGTGCGCCTGATGGTGGCGCATCTCCAGCATGTCTCGGCGTCGGTCGAGCCGCACGCGCACGACCGGGACTAGCCGGCACGTGTCTCAACCGCCCGGCGGGAACGCGGCGGCAATGGAAGCCTGGTATTTTGCGAGGACGCGGGAATTGGCGCGTCGAAAATGGATATAGCCGCTCTCGCTCAGTCCGGCGTCGACGATACCCGTCTGGGGATCCGTCCCGATCGTCACGAAATCCCAGCCCGCCACGGGATCGAAGATCAGATGGCCGGGAACGATGTGGAGGCGGCCGTCCTCCCCGTGGTCACGCTGAAACTGCAGCATCGCGCGGATGAAGGGAGAGTAGCGGCTGTTCCATTTGGCCCGGTCGGCCTTCGCGGGAGACGCCTCGCCGACCGGCAAGCCGTTGAGGATGAAGCTCACGTGAATCTCCGCGCTGTAGGCACGGATCGAGCGAAGGATGCGGTCGGCGGAGCTCAGGGCCGACACCAAGGGCTTCGGCATCGCGCCATTGCCGATGTCGTTGCTGCCGAGATTGATGAAGACGTGGTGGAGGGGCTCGGCATAGCCGTTTCGGGCCATGTAATGCCCGAAGTCGAACGTCCACGACCTGCCGTCGAGGGCCGCGAAGCAATCGGCCCCGTCGTCGCCCGCGCGGGCCAGCCGGCCGAAGGGGTTGTGCCCGCGCCGGTACTCGACCGTGCCGCCGAGGTACAGCGCGGCATAGTCTTCGACGGGCACCGGCGGCAATGCCTCAAGGCGCTCGCAGGTATAGTCCGTGAACCGCTTGCCCGCTCGCCCCTCCCCGGGCGCGGGCGCGACGGTCTTGTCGTACTCGCGGTTGAGCAGGGTGCCGACGAGCTCGACCTTCGCCCCCGCCTGCTCGCAAACCTGCTTGAAGAAGGCGGCGTTGCCTGAATGATCGATCAGGCTGTCGCCCAAGAACAGGGCCCGGACGGTTCTGCCCGAAAGGTTCGACAAGTCCGACGAGACGAGGCTGAACGCCTTGCAGCGGCGTCGCCCCAGGCTCTCGCCGGGCACGAGCGACATCATGCGGCAATCCCCGTTCATTCGACGGGTGTCGATGAGATTGCCGCCGGGGTGCAGCGGCACGACGCCGCCGTCGCCATGGTCGAAACGTTCATATTCGATCGTCGTATGGGGAAACCCATTCGCCGTCGGTCCGAGGATCGCCGAAGGCGGGTAGAACGGCATGGGCTCGGCGTCGTGCCAATAGATCGTCCGCGGGACGAGGAGATGGTCGTCGGGTCGGGCCGGCAGCCATTGACTGTCGACCGCGGGGACAACGGGACGATCCATGTTGGGGCCTTTGCTCGCCGCTTCGACAGATCCTGGCAGACGAGCGAAGACCGACCGTCATCTGCGGCCATGGGCTCGTCCCCCGTGTCATGGCCATGCCGAACGTGAAAATCAACGATCTCGGTTGCCGCTCGCGCCAGCAGGATGCCTCGGCGTCTCTTCGGCCCGCGGATAGGCGCGGCTCGCAGGCGGCGGCGCCGAGCCGGATCAGAGCGCCAGCCGCAGCGCCCTCCCCGGCGCCAGCGTCTCGAGCCGGTCGGCCAGGCCCAGCGCTCCGAAGGCGCGGGCGAGGTCGGCCTGGCTCTCGGTGAAATGGGCCCAGCCGTCATTGTGCACGGCGAGGATCCGCGCCTTGGCGAAGGCGTGGGCGGCCTCGATGGCGTCGTTGTTGTCCATGGTGACGTGGAACGGCCCGCGCGGCTTGGCCGAGCCGGCGAACAGGATCACCAGCCGCGGCTCAAAGCGCCGGGCCACCTCGGCCACGCCCTCGTACCAGACGGTGTCGCCGCTGACATAGACCGCGTCGCCGGGCGCGTCCACGCCGAGGAGGAAGCCGGCGACGTCGCCGGCGATCGGCTCGATGCCGACCGGGCCGTGGCGCGCCGGCGTCGCGGTGACGTGCAGCCGGCGGCCGTCCCCGCCTTCGAGCAGCGCCGTCTCCCAGGGCGCGAGGCCTCGCGCCGCTCCGCCGAGCCGGCCCGCCCCGATCGGGGTGGTGAAGGTCGCGGCAACCGTCGGCAGGAAGGCCCGGCCGGCCCGATCGAGATTGTCGAAATGCTGGTCGTGGCTGAGCAGCACCGCGTCGATGCGGCCGAGCGCCTCGGGACGGAGGGCCGGCGGGCGCGTCTTCTCCAGGGTGACGGTGCCGGAGTGGTAGGCGCCGGGCTCGTCGAAGGTCGGGTCGGTCAGCAGGCGAAAGCCCGCCAGCTCGATCAGCACGGTCGGGCCGCCGATCAGGGTCAGGGTCGTTTCGAGCGTCGACATGTCCTCGTCTCCGATTTCGGGCACACTCTACGGACTGGGAACCTGAGCGAAAATTCGCTATTTTCTCGCAATGTCCGATCGTTTGCGCACAGGCCTGGACTGGGAGGACGTCCGCTTCTTCACGGCGCTGGCTCGGCTCGGCAGCCTCTCGGCCACGGCGCGGGCGCTCGGCGTCAACCACGCCACGGTGGCGCGCCGCATCGGCGGGCTGGAGGCGGCGCTCGGCGCCGCGCTGTTCGAGCGCCGGCCCGGCGGCTACGTCCTGACCGACCGCGGCCGTGCCGCGCTCGAGGCGGCGAGCGCCATGGAGGGCGCCGCCCAGGCCCTGGCCGGTGCCGGCCCGAGCCAGGCGCTGGCCGGGCTGGTGCGCCTCACCACCACGCCGGGCCTCGCCGACGGCTTCCTGATCCCGCGCCTCGGCGCTCTCGGCCGGCGATACCCCGGCCTCGACATGGAGATCATCGCCGACCGGCGGCTGGTCAGCCTGCCGCGCCACGAGGCCGACATCGCCCTGCGCCTCGGCCGGCCCGACGAAGGCGAGCTCCTGGCGCGGCGGGTGGCGACGCTCGGCTTCGGCCTCTATGCCACGCCGGCCTGGCGCGAGCGCCTGGCGGCCGGAGCCGCGCCGGCCTTCGTCGGCTTCGACGAGACCAGCGCCCACCTGCCGGAGGCGCTGTGGCTTGGCCGCCGCTTCCCGCGTGCGCGTTTCGCGCTGCGCAGCAACAGCCAGCTCTCCCAGGCCGCCGCGGCGCGGGCGGACTGCGGCATCGCCGTGCTGCCGCATGTCCTGGCCGGCGACCTCGTCGCCCTCGATCTTGCCGAGCCGCCGCCGGCACGGGAGCTCTGGCTGCTCACCCGCCCCGACATCGCCACCGTGCCGCGCATCCGCGCCGCCGCCGACTTCATCGCCGACCTCGTCCGCCGCGAGCGGCGGCTGTTCGAGGGGCCGGCGGCCGGCCTGCAGCCCCCGGTTGCCGCCGGCCCGGCGTGACGCCCGGCACCACCGGGTCCGCCCATCGGTTTCGTTTCGAGGGCCCGCCGGGCGCGCTTGCGGCCATCTCGCCGCCGTTTCGCCGCAATATCGCCGAAATTGATTTCGACCTTCGAATTACGAAACCGATTTCCCTCCTTCAAAACGCAATTGCGCCGAAATCGACCTTTGACTATCGTCATTCGCAATGAGAAACGAAAGCACCGCAAGGAGCGCAGACCTTCGTGAACGGATCCTATGATCTCGCCATCATCGGCGGCGGCATCAATGGCTGCGGCATCGCCCGGGACGCGGCCGGGCGCGGGCTGTCGGTCTATCTGTGCGAGCAGAACGACCTGGCCAGCGGCACCTCGTCGGCGGCCACCAAGCTGATCCATGGCGGCCTGCGCTATCTGGAATATTACGAGTTCCGCCTGGTGCGCGAGGCGCTGATGGAGCGCGAGGTGCTGTGGGCCATGGCACCGCACATCATCTGGCCGCTGCGCTTCGTGCTGCCGCACCACAAGGGCCTGCGTCCGGCCTGGCTCCTGCGCCTCGGCCTGTTCCTCTACGACCATCTCGGCGGCCGCAAGCTCCTGCCGCCGACCCGCACGCTCGACCTCACCCGCGACGTCACCGGCAAGCCGCTGAAGCCGGGCGACTACGCCAGGGGCTTCGAATATTCCGACGCCTGGGTCGAGGACGCCCGCCTCGTCGCCCTCAACGCCCGCGATGCCGCCGACCGCGGCGCCACCATCCGCACCCGCACCCGCGCCGTCTCGGCCGAGCGCGACGCGACGGGCTGGACGCTCGTCACCCAGGACACCGAGACCGGCCGCACCGAGACGGTGCGCGCCAGGATGCTGGTCAATGCCGCCGGCCCATGGGTGGCGGACGTGCTGTCCTCGAAGCTGCGCGTCAACACGTCGGCCAAGGTGCGCATGGTGCAGGGCTCGCACATCGTGGTCAGGAAGCTCTACGACCACGACCGCTGCTACATTTTCCAGAACGCCGACAACCGCATCATCTTCGCCATCCCCTATGAGCGCGACTTCACGCTGATCGGCACCACCGACCGCGACTATGTCGGCGACCCCGCCGACGTGAAGGCGACGCCCGAGGAGATCGCCTATCTCTGCCGCGCCGCCAGCGAGTATTTCGCCCGGCCGGTCACCGAGTCCGACATCGTCTGGACCTATTCGGGCGTGCGTCCGCTCTATGACGACGGCGCCAGCGCCGCCCAGGCCGCCACCCGCGACTATGTGCTGGTGCTGGACGAGGCAGGCGGCGCGCCGCTCCTCTCGGTCTTCGGCGGCAAGATCACCACCTATCGGCGCCTGGCCGAGCACGCCCTGGAGAAGCTGGAACCGCTGCTGCCGCCGGCCGTCAAGGACAAGCGCGGCTGGTCCGGCCGCACGCCGCTGCCCGGCGGCGACTTCCCCGTGCAGGGCTTCGACGCCCTGGTCGGCGAGATCGCCCGGACCCATCCCTGGATCGCGGCCGAGCATGCCCGGCGCCTGGTGCGCGCTTACGGCACCAGGGCTCGCGACATCCTCAAGGGCGCCACCTCCCTCGCCTCGCTCGGCCGCGACTTCGGCGCGACGCTGACCGAGGCCGAGGTCAATCATCTCATGGCGAGCGAATGGGCCCGGCGCGCCGAGGACGTGCTCTGGCGCCGCTCCAAGCTCGGCCTGCGGCTCAGCAAGGCGGAGGCCGCCGACCTCGACGCCTACATGGCCGGACGGCTCGCCGTCGCGACCAAGGCGAGCATCGCCCACTGAGCCTCGTCCCCGCCGCGGCGGCGGCCAGGCCGCCGCTCGGCACCTCCCGGCCGCGCCTCGCGCCGGCCTTGTCGTCGACGGGGCGGAGAGGCGATACACCATCGGCTCCCCGATTGTCGGAGGACCGCCCGGCGCTCCGCCGCCGGGTGAAGGCGCAGGGCGGCATGGAGGACCAGATGCGGCGAACCGACCGGCAAGCCAGCCTGACGGCCGCGGCGCTCGCCCTGCTCCTGGCCGCCGCGCCGGCCCTCGCCGGCGAAGCCGCCGCCGAGAAATGGATCGACGGCGAGTTCCAGCCCTCGACCCTGTCCAGGGACGAGCAGCTCCGGGAGATGGGCTGGTTCATCAAGGCCGCCGAGCCCTACAGGGGCATGGAGATCAACATCGTCTCCGAGACGCTGGTCGTCCACGAATATGAATCGAAGGTGCTGGCCAAGGCCTTCGAGGAGATCACCGGCATCAAGGTCCGCCACGACCTCGTCCAGAAGAGCGACGTCGTCGAGACGATCCGGCCCCAACCCGGCAAGACCGTCTATGACGGCTGGATCGGCGAGCCCGACGTCGCCGGCCCCCATGTCCGCGACGGGCCGGCGGTCGACCTGACCGACTGGATGGCCGGCGAAGGCAAGGACGTCACCGACCCCGGCCTCGACGTCGACGATTTCATCGGCAGGTCCTTCGCCGCCGCGCCGGACGGCCATCTCTACCAGCTGCCCGACCAGCAGTCCGCCATCCTCTACTGGTTCCGCTACGACTGGTTCACCAACCCGGACTACAGGGCCCGGTTCAAGGCCAGGTATGGCTACGAGCTCGGCGTGCCGGTGACCTGGTCGGCCTACGAGGACATTGCCGAGTTCTTCACCAAGGACATCGGCACCATCGACGGCGTCAAGGTCTATGGCCACATGGACTTTGGCGGGCGGGATCCCTGGCTCGGCCGGCGCTTCGCCGAGACCTGGCTGCCCATGGCCGGCAATGGCGACAGGGGCCCGCCGGTCGGTGCATGGGGCATCCGCATGGCGGGCTGCAGCCCGGTCGGCTCCGACATCGCCCGCGGCGGCGGCACCAACGGTGCGGCTGCGGTGTACGCTCTCACCCGATACCTGGAATGGCTGAAGAGCTATGCCCCGCCGAACGCCGGGGACATGACCTTCTCCGAATCCGGGCGGGTGCCCGCGCAGGGCGCCATCGCCCAGCAGCTCTTCTGGTCCACCGCCTTCTCCACCGCGATGCTCAAGCCCGGCCTGCCCGTCATGAACGCCGACGGCACGCCGAAATGGCGCGTCGCGCCCTCGCCGCACGGCGCCTACTGGATGCAGGGCATGAGGCCCGGCTCCCAGGACATGGGCTCGCTGACGCTCCTGACATCGACCCCGCTCGACCGCCGCAAGGCGGCCTGGCTCTATCTGCAGTTCATCGTGTCCAGGACGGTGTCGCTGAAGAAGAGCCATGTCGGCCTCACCTTCATCCGCGCGAGCGACATCCGGGACGCTAGCTTCACCGAGCGCGCGCCCCGGCTTGGCGGCCTGATCGAGGTCTACCGCTCGCCGGCCCGCCTGCAGTGGCCCCCGGCCGGCGCCGCCGTGCCGGACTATCCGGAGCTGGCGCAGCTGTGGTCGCGGGCCATCGGCGACGCGGCCTCCGGCGCCAGGACGCCGCGGGAAGCGATGGACGGCCTGGCCGCGGCTCAGGACAGCCTCATGGCCGGCCTGGAGGCGTCCGGCGTGCAGGGCGCATGCGGCCCCAGGCTCAACCCGAGGACCTCGGCCGAGGACTGGCACGAGAAGGCCGAGGCCGACGGCACCCCCGCGCCGCGGCGCAGGCTGGAGAACGAGAAGCCCCGGGGCGAGACCGTCGACTATGACAAGCTGATCCGCTCCTGGTCCGCCAGCCCGCCCGGGAAGAGCTGACCGGGTCGCACGCCGGCCGCCTCGCGCCGGTCGTGCCAAAACGCATAGTTTCCCCGGCGTGCGGAGCAAAGGATGCGGGCCGTGCTCCCGGGATGAGTTCGCCCCAGCCGCCGACGTTCGACGCGGATCGACCTTGCTTCCGGAGCGCAGGCAGGTTCCGGAGACCCTGCTTCAGATCGTGACTGCATCGGCGAGGCAGCATCATGAGCGAGCTCTTCCGGCGGGAAGCCGTCAGCCACGCCGCCCGGCGTCTCGATGGCGCGGTGATCCTGGCCACCCCCACCTCGATCAAGACGCTGGGCCTGTTCTTCGCTGTTGTGATCTTCGCGGCGGCCGCTTTCCTTGCCCAGGCGAGCTATGCCCGCAAGGCGACCGTCTCGGGCTATCTCGTGCCCGACCTGGGCATGATCCGGGTGACGGCACCGTCAGGCGGCACGCTGCAGAGCATCATCGTGCACGAGGGCGACGTGATCCGCAGCGGTGATCGCGTTGCGGTGCTCGGCCTGGCGGGCGAGATCGCCGCCGGCAATGTCGGCGCGGTGATCGCCGAGGGATTGCAGTCCGAGAGCACGGCCGCCCAGGCGCGCGCCGAGGCCAAGCTGGCGCAGCTGCGTGTCGAGGGCGACCAGGCCCGGGACCGCCTCGCCAAGAGCCGGGCGGAGCTCGCGGACCTCGCCACCCAGGCCGCCCTGCAGCAGCAGCGCGTCGACCTGGCCCAGGCCGAGCTCGACCGCGGCATCGCCGTCGCGGCCAAGGGCTTCCTGCCGAGGAAGGACGTCGACGACCGCCGCCTCGCCCTCCTGAGCAGCCGGCAGGACCTGGCCGGCGAGCGCCGCCAGCAGGCGGAGGTCGAGCGCGACATCGCCGACGTCAACGCGCGCCTCGCCTCGATTCCGCTCGAGATCGACGCGGCCCGCTCCGATGCCGAGACCGCCGCGGCGACGCTGCGCCAGCGCCGCGCCGAATCCGAGGCCCGGCGCCAACAATTCGTCACCGCGCCGCTCGGCGGGCGCGTGGCCGTCCTGCCGGTCACGACCGGCCAGACCGTCGCCGCCGGCAGCGTCGTCGCCGTCATCATCCCCGAAGGCGGCCGCCTGGAGGCCGAGCTCCTGGCCCCCTCGCGCTCCATCGGCTTCATCAGGCCCGGCCAGGACGTGGCGCTGAGCCTGCAGGCCTTTCCCTATCAGCGCTTCGGCACCCTGCACGGCCGGGTGCGCACGGTCTCGACCACGGTGATCGCGCCCTCGGACGTCGGGCTGCCCGGCCTCGGGCTGCAGGAGCCGGTCTTCCGCATCCGCGTCAGCCTGCCGCGCGAGAGCATGGACGCCTACGGCCAGGTCATCCCGCTGCAGCCAGGCATGCTGCTCTCCGCCGACATCGTCTTCGACCGCCGCAGCCTGCTGCAATGGCTGTTCGATCCCATCTACGCCGTGGCTGGAAAACCATGACCATCGCCCGCAAGCTCGATCTGGGTCCCCGCAGCCTTCCGGTCGTGACGGCGTCGGAAGCGGCCGAATGCGGCCTGGCCTGCATGGCCATGGTCGCCCGCTTCCACGGCCACGACATCGACATGAACGCCCTGCGCCAGCGCTATGCGCTGTCGCTGGCCGGCGCCTCGCTGAAGAGCCTGATGGGCATCGCCGACCAGCTCGGCTTCTCCACCCGCGCCCTCAAGGTCGAGCTCCAGGCGCTGCGCCGGATCAGGCTGCCGGCGATCCTCCATTGGGACCTCAACCATTTCGTCGTGCTGAAGTCGGTCGGCCGGCGCGGCGTCGTCATCCACGACCCGGCGACGGGGGCACGGACACTGCCCTTCGACGAGGTCTCGCGCCATTTCACCGGCGTCGCCCTCGAGCTCGCGCGCGCCGAAAGCTTCGAGCCCCTGCACGAGCGCACGCCGATGAAGCTGTCGCGCCTGTGGTCGCGGCTCGACGGCTGGTGGTCGGCCCTGGCCCAGGTCCTGGTCCTCTCGGCGGCACTGCAGCTCGCCGCCTTCGTCGCGCCGCTGCAGATGCAGCTCGTCGTCGACCAGGCCCTGGCCGAGGCGGACGGCAACCTCCTGACCGTGATCGCGCTCGGCTTCGGGGCGCTGGTCGTGGTTCAGGCGGGAATCGAGGCGCTGCGCAGCTGGGCGCTGCGCATGCTCGGCCATCTCCTCAGCTTCCAGATCACCGGCAACCTGGTGCGCCATCTCCTGCGCCTGCCGAGCGACTTCTTCGAGAAGCGGCACGTCGGCGACATCGTCTCGCGGCTCGGCTCGGTCAAGCCGATCCAGGACGCCATCACTCAAGGCGTGGTCGGCACCGTCATCGACGGGGCCATGGCCTCGGTCGCCGCCGTCGTGCTGTTCTTCTATTCGCCGCTCCTCGGCTTCATCGTGGTCGTGGCCGTGCTGATCAATCTCGCCGTCACCCTGGCTCTGTTCCCGGGCATGCAGCGCCGGACGCAGGAAGCGATCATCGCCGATGCGAAGGAGCAGTCGCACCTGATGGAGACGGTGCGGGCCGCCACGACGCTGAAGCTCCTCGGCCGGGAGGCGGTGCGCGAGGGCGCCTGGCGCAACCTCCACGCCGACACCGCCAACGCCAACATCTCGCTCGGGCGCCTGCAGGTGTCGCTCGCCTTCTTCCAGAGCGCGATCACCGGCCTTCAGACCGTGCTGGTGATCTACGTCGCCGGCCGGATGATCCTCGCTGGCGAAGGCTTCTCCGTCGGCATGCTCTTCGCCTTCCTCTCCTACAGGCAGACCTTCACCGACCGCACCTTCGCCCTCGTCAACCAGATGGTGCAGTTCCGCTTCCTGCGCCTGCATCTCGACCGCCTCTCCGACATCGTGCTGGCGCCGGCCGAGACCAGGACCGACGCGCCGGGCCTCATCGACGTCAGCGGCAGCATCCGCCTGAAGCAGGTCTCCTTCCGCTACGGCGCCACCGACCCCCTGGTGCTGGAGGACGTGAACCTCGAGATCGAGCCCGGCGACTACATCGCTATCCAGGGCCCCTCCGGCGGCGGCAAGACGACGCTCCTCAAGCTGCTGCTCGGGCTCGACCGCCCGACCGACGGGCTGATCGAGCTCGACGGCCAGCCGGCGACGCCCGAGCGCTGGCGCAGCTGGCGCAGCCATGTCGGCGTGGTGGCGCAGGACGACCGCCTGCTGTCGGGCTCGATCGCCGACAACATCGCCGGCTTCGATCCCGATCTCGACATGCAGAGGGTGGTGGCCGCGGCCATGGCCGCGCAGATCCACGCCGACATCATGCGTTCGCCCATGCAATACCTGACGCTGGTCGGCGATATGGGCTCGACCCTCTCCGGCGGCCAGCGCCAGCGCGTGCTCCTCGCCCGCGCCCTCTACCGCCAGCCCAGCATCCTCATCCTCGACGAGGGCACCGCCAATCTCGACGACCGCAACGAGGAGCTCATCGCCGAGCTCCTCGACCGGATGGCGATCACCCGGATCGTCGTGGCCCATCGCCCCGCCCTGCTGCGCAACGCCCGGCGCATCTTCACCGTCCGCGACCGGCGGCTGTCCGAGGTCTCGACGTCGGCCAGGGCCGAGCGGCTGACGCCGGTGGTGGTCCAGCGGCAGACCGACGCGCCGGCCTGATGCCGCGGCGAAGGGGGAAGCGCGGACCGACTTTTGGCGAAAATTGATCAATTGCTCATAGGGGCGACATATGCTCCAATAGGTCAGGCTTACCTCGTCCAAGAACAATGTCCAACGCCGCCGCCCAATCCACCGCGCTCTCCGACACCGAACGGTCCCGGCTCGACGACGCGGCGCGGGCGGGCTGGCTCTATTACATTGCCGGCAACACCCAGGATCAGATCGCCCGCAAGCTCAACGTGTCGCGGGCGACGGCGCAGCGCCTGGTGTCGCTGTCGCTGCAGGAACGGCTGATCACCTTCCGGCTCGAGCATCCGATCGCCGCCTGCATGGAGCTGGCGACGCGGCTCGGCGAACGCTTCGGCCTCGGCCACTGCGAGGTGGTGCCGGACGACCGCTCCGGCCAGAGCAGCACGGTGGGCGTGGCCGAGGCGGCGGCGGCCTTCCTGGAGGCGAAGCTGCGCGATCCGCGGCCGATCATCATCGCGCTCGGCACCGGCCGCACCCTGCGCGCCGCGGTCGAGCAGGTGCCGCCGATGGACTGCCCCAACCACCAGCTCGTCTCCCTGGTCGGCAACATCTCGCCGGACGGCTCGGCGAGCTCGTTCAACGCCGTGTCGCGCCTGGCCGACCTGACCAAGGCCCGGCACTTCCCCATGCCGCTGCCGACCTTCGTGGCCTCGGCCGCCGAGCGCGAACAGTTCTTCGGCATCGACGCCGTCCGCCGCCTGCACGCGGTGGCGGCGCGGGCCGACATCCGCCTTGTCGGCCTCGGCCAGATCGACCTGGCGGCGCCGCTGCATGTCGACGGCTTCCTGTCGCGCGACGAGGTCATCGACCTGATGCGCCGCGGCGCCGTCGGCGAGATCACCGCCTGGGCGATGGACGCGGAGGGCAACGTCATCGAGGGCGGCATGAACGAGCGCGTCACCAGCGTCCGCCTCGCCGTGCCCGAGGAGGGGCTCGCCGTCGGCGTCGCCACCGGCACGGCCAAGGTCCCCGCCATCCGCGCCGCCCTGCGCGGGCGCCATCTCAACGGCCTGATCACCAACGAGATGACGGCCAAGGCCCTGCTCGAGCCCTGAGCGGCCCCGGGCCGGCGACGCGGCGCCCGCGCTTCTGCGATGCCTCTGCGGCAACCCGCCGTTCTTGCCGCAGCGCAGCAACGATTGACCATTGACAGCGACGGGCGAGAATGTGAGCATCCGCTCAGCATGAGAGCATATACTCATGTCTTGGGAGGACAGAATGAGACATTTGTTCGGCGCGCTCATGGGGGCCGCCTGCCTGTTCACCGCCTCGGGCGCCCTGGCCGAGACGCTGACCATCGCCACGGTCAACAATGGCGACATGATCCGCATGCAGGGCCTGACCGACGACTTCACCAAGGCCAACCCCGGCATCGAGCTGAAATGGGTGACGCTGGAGGAGAACGTCCTGCGCCAGAAGGTCACGACCGACATCGCGACCAAGGGCGGCCAGTTCGACATCCTGACCATCGGCACCTACGAGGTGCCGATCTGGGCCAAGAAGGGCTGGCTGGTGCCGCTCGACAATCTCGGCGCCGACTACGACGTCGACGACCTGCTTCCGGCGATCCGCTCCGGCCTCTCCGTCGACGGCAAGCTCTATGCCGCGCCGTTCTACGGCGAATCGTCGATGACGATGTACCGCAAGGACCTGTTCGAGAAGGCCGGGCTGACCATGCCCGAGAAGCCGACCTGGGACTTCATCATCGACGCGGCCAAGAAGCTGACCGACAAGGCCGGCGGCACCTACGGCATCTGCCTGCGCGGCAAGCCGGGCTGGGGCGAGAACATGGCCATCCTCACGGTGACGGCCAACTCCTTCGGCGCGCGCTGGTTCGACGAGAAGTGGCATCCGACCTTCGACGGGCCGGAATGGAAGGACATGCTGACCACCTACGTCAACCTGATGAAGGAAGCCGGCCCGCCCGGCGCCACCTCCAACGGCTTCAACGAGAACCTCGCCCTGTTCAACTCGGGCAAGTGCGCGATGTGGATCGACGCCACGGTCGCCGCCGGCTTCGTCACCGATCCCAAGGAATCGAAGGTGGCCGACAAGGTCGGCTTCGCCCTCGCGCCGAACAAGGGCCTCGGCAAGAGCGCTAACTGGCTGTGGGCCTGGTCGCTGGCCATTCCCGCCAGCACCCAGAAGACCGAGGCGGCCGAGAAGTTCGTCGCCTGGGCGACCAGCAAGCACTACACCGAGTTGGTGGCCTCGAAGGAGGGCTGGGCGCACGTGCCTCCGGGCACCCGCAAGTCGCTCTATGAGAACCCGCAATATCTGGAGGCCGCGCCCTTCGCCAAGCTGGTGCTCGAGTCCATCAACATCGCCGACCCGCAGCATCCGACCGTCAAGCCGGTGCCCTATGTCGGCGTGCAGTTCGTCGCCATTCCCGAGTTCCAGGGCCTCGGCACCCAGGTCGGCCAGCAATTCGCCGCGGCGCTCTCCGGCGCCTCCACGGTCGATGCCGCCCTCGACGCGGCCCAGCGCTCGACCGAGCGCGAGATGAAGCGCGCCGGCTACATCAAGTAGACCTCCCAAGGCGTGGCGGCCGGTTCGCCGGCCGCCACCGACCCACCTGCCATCCGGCCCGGCACGGACCGGATGGCCCTTCCGGCACCCACTCGCTCCCCTGCCCGCAAGGCCGCCGCATGCCGCGGCCCGAAGCCCGCTTTTCCGGGGACGAAGCCCGTCGCGCGCTGGACGCGTCGGCCCGTCTGACGGACGATGGCTTCTCCCGGGGAGGGAACGCCGGATCGCAGGCAGGCCCCGCAGAGGGCTGCCGACGGCATCATCAACGCCCCGCCTGACGGCGGCCATCGAGGAGGAAGCGGGCATGGCGACGCAGCAGACCCATACGCTCGGACGCATCCTGATCTCGCCCGCGGTTGCCCTGCTCCTGTTCATCTCGCTGGTGCCGCTGGCAGCGACGATCTACTTCTCCTTCCTCAACTACAACCTGCTCGATCCGACCACCCAGGGCTGGGCCGGCTTCGACAACTACACCTATTTCCTCACCGACCCGGCCTTCCTCACCTCGCTCGTCAACACGCTGGTGCTGGTCGGCTCGGTGCTGGTCATCACCGTGGTGCTCGGCACGCTGGTGGCGCTCCTGATGGACCAGCAGGTCATCGGCCTCAACATCGTGCGCCTGCTGGTGATCTCGCCCTTCTTCATCATGCCGACGGTGAGCGCGCTGGTGTGGAAGAACCTGCTGATGCACCCCGTCTCGGGCCTGTTCGCCTGGATCGCCACCTCGCTCGGCTTCCAGCCGATCGACTGGTTCGCCAACGCGCCGCTGACCGCGATCATCCTGATCGTCTCCTGGCAATGGCTGCCCTTCGCCGCGCTGATCCTCCTGACCGCTTTGCAATCGCTCGACAGCGAGCAGAAGGAGGCGGCCGAGATGGACGGGGCCCGCGCCCTCTCCACCTTCATCTACATCACGCTGCCGCACCTCGCCCGACCGATCACGGTGGTGATCCTGATCGAGACGATCTTCCTGCTCACCGTCTTCGCCGAGATCTTCGTCACCACGGGCGGCGGCCCCGGCCTGCAGACCACCAACCTCGCCTTCCTGATCTATTCGGAGGCGCTCCTGCAATACGATGTCGGCGGCGCCTCGGCCGGCGGCCTGGTTGCGGTGGTGCTCGCCAACATCGTCTCGATCTTCCTCGTGCGCCTCGTCGGCAAGAACCTGGACGCCTGAACCATGGCCCGCGCAATCAGCCCCGCCCGCAGGGCGATCACCACGGCAGCCGCCTGGATCGTCGCTCTGATCATCGCCTTCCCGATCATCTGGATGGTGGAGACCAGCTTCAAGACCGAGCTGGAAGCCTTCTCGCTGCCGCCGAAGTTCCTGTTCTTCCAGTGGACGACGGAGAATTACGGCATCGTCCAGCAGCGCAGCGACTATTTCCACCATGCCTGGAACTCGCTGGTCATCGCCGGCGGCTCGGTGCTGCTCGCGCTCGCCATCGCCATCCCCGCGGCCTGGTCGATGGCCTTCGCGCCGACCGAGCGCACCCGCGGCACGCTTTTGTGGATGCTCTCCACCAAGATGATGCCGCCGGTCGGCGTGATGGTGCCGGTCTACCTGTTCTTCCGCGACTGGGGCCTGCTCGACACCCAGATCGGCCTGATCGGCCTGCTCTGCCTCGGCAACCTGCCGATCGTGGTGTGGATGCTGTTCACCTATTTCAAGGAGATCCCCAAGGACATCCTCGAAGCCGCGCGCATGGACGGCGCCACCATCGGCAAGGAGCTCTTCTACGTGCTGACGCCGATGGCGGTGCCGGGCATCGCCTCGACCCTGCTCCTCAACTTCATCCTGGCCTGGAACGAGGCCTTCTGGACGCTGGCGCTCACCACCTCCAAGGCGGCGCCGCTCACCGTGTTCATCGCCTCCTATTCCAGCCCCGAGGGCCTGTTCTGGGCCAAGCTCTCGGCCGCCTCCACCCTCGCCATCGCGCCGATCCTGGTCCTCGGCTGGTTCAGCCAGAAGCAGCTCGTGCGCGGCCTCACCTTCGGCGCCGTCAAGTAAAGGGGTCCGTCATGGGCAGCATCACTCTCAAGGGCGTGCGCAAGTCCTTCGGCGCCGTCGACATCATCAAGGGCATCGATCTGGCCATCGAGGACAAGTCCTTCGTGGTGTTCGTCGGTCCCTCCGGCTGCGGCAAGTCCACCCTGCTGCGGCTGATCGCCGGCCTGGAGGACATGACCTCGGGCGCCATCACCATCGACGGCGCCGATGTCAGCGGCCTGCCGCCGGCCAGGCGGGGCCTGTCCATGGTGTTCCAGTCCTACGCGCTCTATCCCCACATGAGCGTGCGCTCGAACATCGGCTTCGGCCTGAAGATGGCCAACATGCCCAAGGACAGGATCGCCGAGAAGGTCGACGCCGCCGCGGCCAAGCTCAACCTCACCCCCTATCTCGACCGGCGGCCGGGCCAGCTCTCCGGCGGCCAGCGCCAGCGCGTCGCCATCGGCCGGGCCATCGTGCGCGAGCCCAAGGCCTTCCTGTTCGACGAGCCGCTCTCCAACCTCGACGCGGCGCTGCGCGTGCAGATGCGCCTGGAGATCGCCAGCCTGCAGAAGACGCTCGGCACCACGGCTATCTACGTCACCCACGATCAGGTCGAGGCCATGACCATGGCCGACAAGATCGTCGTGCTCAGCGCCGGCACGGTGGAGCAGTACGGCTCGCCGCTCGAGCTCTACGAGCGGCCGGCCAACCTGTTCGTCGCCGGCTTCATCGGCTCGCCCAAGATGAACTTCGTCGACCAGCCGGCCGTCGCCGGCCAGTACGGCGCCGCCACCATCGGCGTGCGCCCCGAGCACATCACGGTGAGCCGCGACGGCGCCGACGGCTGGCCCGGCAAGATCGCCATCGCCGAGCACCTGGGCAGCGACACCTTCTTCTATGTCGACAGCGAGGTCGGCCGCATCACGGTGCGCGCCAGCGGCGAGCTCGGCTTCAGGATGGGCGATGCCATCCGCCTCATCCCCGATCCCGCCCGCATCCATCGCTTCGACGCGGCCGGCAAGGCGATCCGCGCCTGAGCCGCGGCGCCGACGGCTTCCCCCGTTCAAGACACGCAGTCAGGAGGTTTCCATGTATCTCGACAAGTTCCGGCTCGACGGCCGCGTCGCCCTGGTGACCGGCGGCGGCCGCGGCATCGGCGCGGCCTGTGTCGAGGCTCTCGCCGAGGCCGGCGCCAAGCTCGTCATCGCCGACTTCGACGCCAAGGTGGCCGAGGAGGGCCGGGACGGCCTGCGCAAGAAGGGCCTGGACGCCGAGATCGCGCTGATGGACGTGACCAAGCCGGCCCAGGTGACCGAGGTGGCCGATGCCGTCGTCGCCAGGCACGGCAAGATCGACGTGCTCGTCAACAATGCCGGCATCGCCCGCTCCGAGACCCCGGCCGAGACCGTCACCGACGAGCACTGGCTCAACGTCATCGACGTCAACCTCAACGGCGTGTTCTGGTGCTGCCGCGCCTTCGGCAAGCACATGCTCGAGAAGAAGTCCGGCTCGATCGTCAATATCGGCTCGATGTCCGGCTTCATCGTCAACAAGCCGCAGGAGCAGAGCTACTACAACGCCTCCAAGGCCGGCGTGCACCACCTGACCAAGTCGCTGGCGGCCGAATGGGGCGCGCGCGGCGTGCGCGTCAACGCCGTGGCGCCGACCTACATCAACACGCCGCTGACCGCCTTCGCCAAGTCCAACAAGGCGATGTACGACGTCTGGATGGACTATACGCCGATGGGCCGCATGGGCGAGGTCGACGAGATCGCCTCGGTCGTGCTGTTCCTCGCCTCCGACGCCGCCAGCCTGCTCACCGGCTCGATCGTGCTGGCGGACGGCGGCTATACCTGCTGGTGACATCAGCAAAGCCATGGGCGGGCATCGTCCGCCCATGGCACCAGGCACCCTGTGCCGACGCTGAAGGGGGAAACGGCTGTATTGCAATTTGCACTACACTCGTCTACATGTGTGTGCGAGGGAGGCGCGGATGGCCGCCAACGCCGAACGCAAGGAATACCCGATCTCGATGCGTCTTCCGGAGGCGGACATCGCGATCATCGACCGCGCTGCCGGCCTGCGCGGACGATCGCGCACGGAGTTCGTGCGCGAGGCGGCCGTTCGGGCCGCCGAGGATGTCCTGATGGAAAACCGGCCCATCCGCATGGGCGCCGAGGCATTCGCGCACTTCATGGCCGCGCTCTCCGGGCCGGCGGAGCCGATCCCCGAACTGGTCGAGCTCGCCAGGCGTCCCGCCCCATGGGAGCCGGGCTACGTCGCAAAGCGCTGAGTCTTGGCCCTCTGCGTACCCGAACCGCTGACCGCGGCCCATGATGTCTCCGCGTTCGGCTGCGGCAAGCCGAGCCTCGATCATTGGCTCAAGACCCGGGCGCTCTCCAACCAGGAGAAGGGCTTCACCGCGGTGCTCGTCGTTCACGATGCCGGCAGCGTCGTCGGCTTCTATGGTCTTGCGCCGACCGCCGTCGTTCCATCCGTCCTGCCCCGGTCCATCCGCACCGGCCAGCCCCCCGATCCCGTGCCCTGCCTCCTCCTCGGCCAGCTCGCCACCGATCTCGGCTGGACGGGGCGGGGCGTCGGCACCGGCCTGCTGAAGCACGCGCTCGAGCGCTGCGTCCACGCCGCCACGCTCGTCGGCGGCCGCGCCCTGATGGTCAATGCCGTCGACGCAGAGGCCGCGGGATTCTGGCAGCGGCGCGGCTTCCTGCCGTCGAAGGACGACCCGCTCGTCCTGTTCCGCTCGATCGCAGCGATTGCCGCCTCGATCGCCGAAGCCAGGCGCTGAGGTGTTCTGCGATTTGGCGGACTCGCCAAGGCTGGCAAGGACGTGTCGAGACAAGGAGCTGGAGCAAAGCACCGTTTCCGCCCAGACGCGCTTTGCTCCAGGGATGCGCATCGCCGTCCCCTCGTGGAACGGCCTGCGAGGGGGGCGTTCGCATCTCCGCCGTCCGAGCCTCAGTCCGCACACCACCGGATCCTGACCGGCTCAAGTCCCGGCGTGCCAACCGCCGGAGCGGACGAGCCTCATCCCTCCGCGGCGAGCCTGACGGGCATCGCCACCAGCATATCGCTGTGCTCGACGCCGCCGCCTCTGTTCTTGGCCCTGTACAGCGCCTGGTCGGCAAGCGACGTGAGCTCGTCCAGATCGGCCGAGGCGCGCCGGCAGACCGCGTAGCCGATGCTGGTCGAGATCCGGATTTCGTGACCGTGAAGGGAGAACGGCTCGGCGATCACGGCGCGGAGCCGGCGCGCCAGGTGGTCGGCCTCGTCGATGCTGCGCAGGTCCCGCTGGACGACGGCGAACTCGTCGCCGCCGAGCCGGGCCGCGATGTCGTGGGGTCGCAGACATTGCGTCAGCCGCATCGCGACCGCCTTCAGCAGAGCGTCACCGACGGGATGGCCGAAGACATCGTTCACCGGCTTGAAACCGTCGAGATCGAGGCAGTGGACGGCAAGGAGCTCGTGCCCGGCGCCGACGGCGACATGGCTCTCGAACCATTCCCGGAGCGCGAGCCGATTCGGCAGCGTCGTGAGGACATCGCGCCGGGCCAACGCTTCGAAGGTGAGGCGTCTGCCGACCTCGGCGCTGGTGACGCGATATCGTCCGAGAAGGCTCTGGCAGCCGCCCGCGAGAAGGGCCGCCGTCATCGCTGCGGTGATCCAGTAGATCGCGTCCCAGCGCGAGGCGGCCACGATGATCGACGGCGCGATCGCCATGACCATGCTCGGTATCGCGATCCGTGGCCGCAACCCCACGCCGGCTGCGACACCGGCGCCGTAGCCGACGAGAAGGCAGGTGGCCAGCATGTGGAAGCGTGGCGCATCGACCATGAAGAGACAGGCGGTCGAAGCCCCGAGCAGGACGGCGAATTGATAATAGGCGATCGCGAAGCGGCGCTCGAGGATGCCGGCGCGGCCGACATCGAGGGCGGGATCGCCGGCTTCCGCCGAACCGATCACCAGGACGAGGACGCGCGCAATGCCCGAGAACACACCGATGAGCGCGAAAAGCTCGAGCAGGCCACTGCCGGACGCGTGCCCCATGACGGCGAACGACAGGACATACCCGATCGACATGATCGTTGTCGGGATCAGTGTCGTGTAGAGGCTGCGCACCAGCTCGACATAGACCCCATCGCGCACCGTCTCCGTTCGAAATGGCATCTGGGGGGTCCGGATGAGCGCGGCGTTTTCTCGTCGCCCGTCCAGCTTGAGCGACGACCTCATGAATATCCCACCTAACAATGGGTTTTCTTCGCGATTTCTTTCCTGGCCGGGGTTAACGAGTGCTTAAGATCACCGATCCGCCTCGACCTTGGCGACGCGCCTTCATCGCTGTGGAAGCCGTTCCGACCGATGGACGCGCCGAGTCACGGGCGCAGCCGCAAGCGCCCGCGGCGCCGAGGTCTTGCGGGTCCGTGGACCTAGCCCGGCTCGGCCGGCGCGTCGATGATGCTGACATGCGCCGCCACCACCCGCCAGCCCTGCGGCGTGCGCATCCAGGTCTGCATCTGGCGGCCGACCTTGCCCGGCGCGCCGTCGCGATGGAACAGGGTCGAGGCGGTGGCGAAGTCGCGGCCATAGGTGGTGATGACGGTGCGCTCCAGCCGGCGCGCCAGCCCGGCCGGCGCGCGGGCGGCGCGGAAAGCGGCGATCGCCGCGTAGCCGTAGAGGTTCTCGCCCCCGCCATAGCGGATGGTGCGCGGGTCGCGCCAGAACAAGTCGTCCAGGGTGGCGACGTCGTTGGCGACGAGCGCCGCCTCGTAGCGGGCGAAAGCCGCCTCCACCTCGGCACGGACGGCGGGATCGTCGATCGTCAGGCCGGGCTCGGCGCTCATGCCGGCGCGAAGTCCAGCACCAGGATGCCGTCGACCCCGCCCTCGGCCGCGCCGACCAGGGCCGCGCCGACCTTGCCGTGCTCGGGGTCGGCGAGGTAGCGGTCGCGCGCCGCGACGTCGGCGAAATCGACGGTGAAGCCGTGGGTGAAGCCGCGCGCCAGGCCCTCGGGGCTGACATTGGCGCCGTCGGCGATGGCGGAGATGCCCGGGATGGCCGCCTTCAGGGCATGCAGGGCGGCGAAGATCGCGGCGATCTCGGCCGGCGGCACGTCGGGCCGGAAACGGACCAGGACGATGTGACGGATCATGCCGCTCTCCCCCTCGGCAGAATGTCCGAACGCCGCCCGCAGGGCGCGTGCGGACATTCTGCATGATTCTCAAAGTCTTGGCAGAGTTCAGCGGGCCGGTACAGGGTCCCGATCCGCGAAGCTCCGCCCAGGCAGGTTGGCCGCCGGCAGCGGCGGCTTGCCGGCGACGATATCAGACGCCTTCTCGCCGATCATGATGGTCGGCGCGTTGGTGTTGGACGAATTGACGCGGGGCATGATCGACGAATCGCAGACCCTCAGGCCCTCCAGGCCGTGCACCTTCAGGTCGGGCGCCACCACCGCCATGGCGTCCGTGCCCATCTTGCAGGTGCCGGCGGGGTGGTGGTCGGTCTTGCACGTGGCGAAGGCATAGTCGGCGAGCTCCTGCTCGCTTGCCTTGCCGGGCCCCGGCATGCGCTCGGCCAGGATGAAGGGCCCCAGCGCCTTCTGGCGCATGATCTCGCGGCCGATCCTCAGGCCCTCGATCGATAGGGCGCGGTCGCGCGGGTCGGCCCAGTAGTTCGGGTCGATCAGGGGGTGGTCGGCCGGATCGGCCGATTTCAGCCGCACGGTGCCGCGCGAGCGTGGGCGGAGATAGGCGGTGTTGAGCGTCACCCCGGCGTTCTTGAGCCGCGCCACGCCCGCCTCGATGCCGGAGCCCAGGCCGAGATGGAACTGGATGTCGGGGTTGGGATCGTTGCGGTCGGCATGCCAGAAGCCGCCGGTCTCGAACAGGGTCGAGGCCACGGGCCCCTTCCGGAACAGGATGTACTGCGTGCCGGCCCAGAGCGTGCGGTGCAGCCTGGCGACATTGTCATAGGTGTGGTCGCCGGTGCATTCGCAGATGACGTAGAGGTCGAGATGGTCCTGCAGGTTGGCGCCGACGCCCGGCAGGTCGTGCACGACCGGCACGCCGGCCGCGCTGAGATGGTCGGCCGGCCCGATGCCGGAGAGCTGCAGCAGCCGCGGCGAACCGATGGCGCCCGAGGTCACCAGCACCTCGCGCTCGCAGCGGATCGTCGTCTTGCCCGTGCCCTCGGCGATCTCGACGCCGACCGCCCGGCCATGCTCGACGAGGATGCGCAGCACCGCGGCGCCGGTGCGCACCGTGAGGTTCTTGCGATCGCGGATCGGCCGGAGATAGCCGACCGCCGCCGAGCTGCGCCGGGCATCGCGCACCGTCACCTGGTAATGGCCGATGCCGGCCTGGCGGGCGCCGTTGAAATCGGGATTGTAGGGGATGCCGTATTCCTGCGCCGCGCGGATGAAGGCTTCGTTGATCGGCAGCGGGTTGACCGGCACCGAGACGCCGATCGGCCCGCCCGAGGCGTGATAGGCGTCGGCAAAGCGCTGGTTGTCCTCGGCTCGCCGGAAATAGGGCAGCACGTCGGCATAGGACCAGCCGGGGCAACCCTCCTCATAGGCCCATGCGTCGTAATCGGCCGGATTGCCGCGGGTGTAGAGCTGGGCGTTGATCGAGGAGCCGCCGCCGATCACCTTGGCCTGGGTGTAGCGCATCACGCGGCCGCCGAGGTGCTGCTGCGGCACGGTCGACCAGCCCCAGCTGGCAATGCCCTTGGTCATCTTGGCGAAGCCCGCCGGCATGTGGAACAGCGGGTGGCGGTCGCTGCCGCCGGCCTCCAGCAGCAGGACGGAGACGGAGGGGTCCTCGCTCAGCCGCGCCGCCAGGGCGCAGCCCGCCGGCCCGCCGCCGGTGATGATGTAGTCGACCATGAACCTTCCCTACAGTCTGGCTATCGACAGCCCGCCGTCGCAGGCGATCACCGAGCCGGTGGCGAAGCCGAAGGCGCCCGAGGCGAGCCCGGCGACGGCGCGGCCGACGTCGTCCCCCTCGCCCCAGCGCATCGCCGGCACCAGCCCCCCGGCGAGGCGCGCATCGTACCTGGCGGCGACGCCGGCGGTCATATCGGTGCGGATCACGCCGGGCCGGACCTCGAACACGCCGATGCCGTCGGCGGCGAGGCGCACCGCCAGGTTCTTGGCCCACATCGCCAGCGCCGCCTTGGAGACGCAATAGTCGGCCCGCTCCGGCGAGGCCAGCTCGGCGCTGACCGAGGTGACGAAGACGATGGTGCGGCCGCTGCCCGGGGCCGCGAGCATCGCCCGCGCCGCCGCCTGGCTGAGGAAGGCGGCGCCGCGAAGATTGACGCCGAGCACGGTGTCGAAGCTCGCCGGCGCGAGGTCGAGCATGTCGCCGCGCACCGGCGTGCCGATGCCGGCATTGGAGACGAAGCAGTCGAGCCGGCCGAAGCGGGCGGTCACGGCGTCGATCAGGCGGGCATGGGTGTCGAGCGCCGCGACGTCGTGGCGGACGAACAGGGCCGCGGCCCCCGCCGCCTCGAACGCGGCCTGCGCCTCGAGGCCCGCCGCGTCCTCGACGATGTCGGTGAAGGCGATGTCGTGGCCGGCCTCGGCCAGCGCGAGCCCGATCGCCCGCCCGATGCCGCGCCGCGCGCCGGTGACCAGGGCGACAGGGCGGGTCATGGGAGGCTCCGAAGCAACAGCTCAACCTGGTCAGGCGAGACACGACAGTGCCGGACAGAACGCGACGCCGTTGTCTCCCCTCCCCCTTGCGGGGAGGGGTAAGGGGTGGGGGTCGTGCAGGATGGGGTGAAGCGACCTGCCAAGCGCGCTCGTGATCGACCGTCCCGTTCCAGTCTGATCCACCCCCACCCCGATCCCCTCCCCGCAAGGGGGAGGGGATCGGCTGGCGTCGGGGTAGGAACGGCAACCGTCTCGCATCCAACGGTCACGTCCCGCCTCTCTCGCCGCTCCCCCCTCACCGCGCCAGCTCCGTCTCGCGGATATGCGCCGCCGTGCGCAGCGCCATCGCTGCGACCGTCAGCGACGGATTGACCGCGGCCGAGGTCACCAGGGTCGAGGCGTCGGCGACGAACAGGTTCCGGTGGTCGAAGGAGCGCCCGAACGGGTCGAGCGGCGCCGTCTTCGGGTCGGTGCCGATGCGGATCGTGCCGCACTGGTGCGAGGGCGTTCGCCGGTCGAAGAGATGGCTGAGCACGATGGGGAAGCCGGCTTCCCGGAGGCTGGCCTTCATGCGCGCCTTCAGCCCGCGATGGGCGGTCATGTTGGAGCGCCGCCAGTCGAGCACGATGCGCCGGCCGTCGACGCGCACCCGGCTTTTCGGGTCGGGCAGGTCCTCCGACATGATCAGGAAGTCGACCGTGCGGCGGCTGAGCGCCTGCAGCGCCCGCTCCGGCGCCCATTTGAGGTCCGCCTTCAGGATCGCGCCGGAGACCCGGCCGAGCAGCTGGACATTGCCGAGCGGCGGCCCGCATGTCGCGTCGCCGAAGTAGAAATCGTTGAGGCCGAAGGTCTTCTGGTAGACGCTGTCATTGGTGAAGCGCGGATCGACCGCCAGCATGGCGGTGAGGTTGTGGTTCATGAAGTGGCGGCCGATGAGGTCGGAGGCGTTGCCGACGCCGGAGGCCAGCATCAGCGCCGCCGAGCGCACGGCGCCGGCCGCCAGCACCACGATCCCGGCCGAGACGCGGCGGACCTCGCCGTCCTGCTCGTAGTCCACCGCCTCGATGCGCCGGCCGTCGGCGGAGGCGATGAGGCGCGTCGCCTCGGCGCCGCTCTCGATGCGGACATTGTCGTAGGCGAGCGCCGGGATCAGGGCGCAGGTCTCCGCGTCCATCTTGCCGCTGCGCGCATCGGGAAAGGCATCCCAGGGCGTGCGCCCGTAGCGGCTCCATTGCTCGATGTCGACGCCGAGCGGCAGCGAGAAGGGATTGAGGCCGATGCGCTTGAGCCGGTCGCGGACCGCGGCGATGGCCGGCTCGTCCGGCACCGGCGCAAAGGCATAGGGGCCGCCATGCGCCGGCTCGGTCGGGTCCTCGCCGAGCCGGCCGCGCACCTGGTAGAGCTGTTCGGCCGCATCGTACCAGGACGCGAGCTCGGCGTAGCGGAACGGCCAGGGCGGCGTGTCGCCGTCGGCATGGGCGAGGCCGTCGAAGTCGGCGGCGCGATAGCGCGTCAGCACCGCGCCGTAGAACTTGGAATTGCCGCCATGGTAATAGTAGTTGCCTGGATTGAACGGCCGCCCGGCGCTGTCGAACCAGCTCTCCCGCGGCCGGAAGAAGCCGCGCTGGAAGATCGCCCGCGCATCGCGGTTCTCCGGCCGGACGGGGAGCTGGTGCCCCTTCTCCAGGATCAGGATCGATGCTCCGCTCGGCGCCAGCGCATAGGCCAGCGTCGCCCCGCCCATGCCCGAGCCGATGATGAGGATGTCGGGGGTGGTCATCGGGGCGAGGAAAACGGGTCGGGCGAGATGGAACCGCGAAGGACGAGGCGCGACGCCCGCGTCCTCCCTCCCCCAAGCAAGTCGGATGTTTTCGACTTGCCATATTGATGGTCGATCTCGGGAACACCCGAGATCGACGGGGAGGGATAAAGGGTGGGGGTCGATGTCATAGGGCGCGCCATGTCCTGATGGACCCCCGCCCCTAGCCCCTTCCCACAAGGGGGAGGGGAAAAGCCGGCGTCGCGCTTCGTCAAGACGTCCCCCTCCCCCTCACAGCCGCTTGCCCGTCTGCGGGTCGAACACCACGGCCTTGTCGAGGTTGAAGGCGAAGGGGATGGTCTCGCCGGCTTTCACATCGGCGTCGGAGCGCATGCGGGCCGTCACCTCCTTGCCGCCGATATGGGTGACCACGAACGTGTCGGAGCCCGCCGGCTCGACGATCTCGACCTTGGCGTCGACCACCTCGATCGCCTTGGAATGGCGGTCGGCGCCGTCGCGGTCGGTGATCGCCTCGGGGCGGATGCCGAGGATCAGCTCGCGGCCGTCGGCCAGCGGCTCGGCCGCGATCGAGCCGGGCACGCCGAGGGTGATGCCGCCGCCGGAGCCGTTGACCAGCTTCAGCACCTTGCGGCCGTTCTCCTCGCCCGTCGTCGCCTTGATCAGGTTCATCGCCGGCGAGCCCATGAAGTCGGCGACGAACAGGTTCGCCGGCTTGTTGTAGATCTCCGACGGCGTGCCGACCTGCTGCAGCTCGCCGTCCTTCAGCACCGCGATCTTGGTCGCCAGCGTCATCGCCTCGATCTGGTCGTGGGTGACGTAGACGATGGTGGTGCCGGTCGTGGCGTGCAGGCGCTTGATCTCGACGCGCATGTCGACGCGCAGCTTGGCGTCGAGGTTGGACAGGGGCTCGTCGAACAGGAACAGCTTGGGGTTGCGCACCAGCGCCCGGCCCATGGCGACGCGCTGGCGCTGGCCGCCGGAGAGCTGCGAGGGCTTGCGGTTGAGGAGGTGGCCGATCTGCAGCGTCTTGGCGACGCTGTCGATCGCCTTCTGGCGCTCCTCCTTCGGCACGCCGCGCATCTCCATGCCGAAGGCGATATTCCCCGCCACCGTCATGTTGGGGTAGAGCGCATAGCTCTGGAACACCATGGCGATGTCGCGCTTGGAGGGGTGCAGGGTGTTGATCGCCTGGCCGTCGACGCGAATCTCGCCGTCCGAGATGGTTTCCAGCCCGGCGATGGTGTTGAGCAGCGTGGACTTGCCGCAGCCGGAGGGGCCGACCAGCACCAGGAAGCCGCCCTTGTCGAGGTCGATATCGATCCCCCTGAGGATCTCGACCGAGCCGAAGCGCTTCTTGAGATTGTCGATTTCCAGGAACGCCATGGCTCTATCCTTTGACGGCGCCGGCCATCAGCCCGCGCACGAAATAGCGCCCGGCGACGACATAGACGATGAGGGTGGGAAGGCCCGCGATCATCGCGGCGGCCATGTTGACATTGTATTCGATCACGCCGGTCGAGGTGTTGACGATGTTGCTCAGCGCCACCGTGATCGGGCTGACGGCCTCCTCGCCCGCATAGGCGGAGGCGAAGAGGAAGTCGTTCCAGATATTGGTGAACTGATAGATCACCGTCACGACGATGATCGGCAGCGAGCTGGGCAGGATGATGCGCGAGAATATCTTCCAGAAGCTGGCGCCGTCGATCATCGCCGCCTTGATCAGTTCGTTCGGGAAAGCCTCGTAATAGTTGCGGAAGAACAGGGTGGTGAAGCCGAGGCCATAGATGACGTGGACGAACACCAGCTTGAAGGTCGAGTTGGTGAGGCCGATGCTGAAGTGCAGGACGTGCTCGGCGAGCCAGCGGTCGAGCTGGCTGAGCAGGTTGAAGATGCTGCTGACCGGCAGCAGCACGGCCTGGAACGGAATGAAGCAGGCGAACAGCATCATGCCGAACACGAGCTTGTGGCCGCGGAAGCGCCATTTGGTCAGGACGTAGCCGTTGATCGCCCCCAGGGCCGTGGAGATCGCCACCGCCGGGATGACCATCTTCAGCGAGTTCCAGAAATGGCTGGCGACCCCGCTCGTGCAGGCATCGCCGTCGCAGGTGCCGCCCCAGGCCTTGATCCAGGGCACGATGGTCGGCGAGCGCGGCAGCGCCAGCATGGTGCCGCCCTGGATCTCGTCCATGGTCTTGAACGAGGTGACGAGCATGACGAACAGCGGCACGAGATAGACGAAGGCGAAGAGCGCCAGCAGGCCATAGATGAAAATCTTGGTGCCGAGGCTGTGGCCGCCGGGCGAGGCCGGCTCGCGAACCGGCGCGGTGGTGGCGGTCATCGGCCCTTCTCCCTCAGTTCGGAATAGAGATAGGGTACGACGATGGCGCTGATGCCCATCAGCATGATCACGGCGCTGGCCGAGCCAATGGCCATCTGGTTGCGCTTGAAGGTGTACTCGTACATGAAGACCGACGGCAGCCAGGACGAGGTGCCGGGCCCGCCGAAGGTCAGGGCGACCACGAGGTCGTAGGATTTGATCGCCATATGGGCGAGCACGATGAAGGCGGAGAGGAAGATCGGCTTGAGCTGCGGAATGACGATGCGCCGGTAGAGCTGGACCGTGGAAGCCCCGTCGATCTGGGCCGCCTTCAGCATTTCCCCGTCGATGCCGCGCAGGCCCGCCAGGAACATGGCCATAATGAAGCCGGAGGCTTGCCAGACGCCGGCGATCACCACGCAGTAGATCGCCATGCTGTTGTCCTTGATCCAGTTGAAGTGGAAGCTCTCCCAGCCCCAGGCATGCATGGTTTTCTCCAGGCCGAGGCCGGGATCGAGGAACCACTTCCAGGCGACGCCGGTGACGATGAAGGACAACGCCATCGGATAGAGATAGATCGGCCGCAGGATGCCCTCGCCGCGGATCTTCTGGTCGAGCAGGATGGCGAGCAGCAGGCCGAGGGCCAGGCACAGGCCGATATAGAGCACCGCGAAGATGCCCATGTTGGTGATGGCGGTGTACCAGGTCGAAGGCGGATCGGTGTCGAAGGTCCAGCGCCAGAGCTTCTGGTAGGCGCCGGTGCCGACGAAATTGCTCGACACGAAGGTCTTGGAATCGGTGAAGGACAGGTACACCGTCCAGACGATGAAGCCGTAGACGAAGACGAGGATGGCCACGAAGCTCGGCGCCAGCACGATCTTGGGCAGGGCGTCCTGCAATCGCCCGCGCAGGCTCTCGCGTGGCCGCGCCCGCTCGCGCGTCACCGTCCCGGTGGTGGCCAAGGTCATGGCTGGCTCTCCTCATCCCCTGGAGAAACGGGTGCGACGCCGCGCACCCGTCTTGTCGTTCCCTCTACGCCAGCCGTCGGACGTCAGGGGCGGACTTGATCCGCCCATCCACGCGAACTCGACACGCACCTGCGTTCGCGTGGATGGCCGGGACAAGCCCGGCCATGACGCCGTTCTGAGCCGTCGGCGAGAGCTACTGTCTCACTTCGCGTCGTCGATCGCCTTGACCAGCTCGGTCACGGCCTCGTCCGAGGTCTTGATCTGGTCGTGGACGAACTTGGTCACCACGTCCTTGTAGGCGTTGGCCACCGCCGGCGGCGCGCCGTAGCCCTGGGCGAGCGAGCCGAACAGGGTGCCGCCTTCGTTGGCCTTCTTCAGGTCGGCGATGCCCTTCTTGCCGCAGGCGTCGAAGTCGGTGTCCGGCACGTCGGTGCGGGCGGGAACCGAGCCCTTGACCACGTTGAAGGCCGACTGGAAGCTCTTGGACAGCGTCGCCTTGGCGAGCGCGACCTGGGCGTCCTTGCGGTCGGCCGGCACGTCGAACATGCCGAACATGTCGGAGTTGTAGATCACGCTGCCGTCGGTGCCGGGGAAGCGGAAGCACAGGAAGTCGTTGCCGGGCGTCTTGCTGGCGGCCTTGAACTCGCCCTTGGCCCAGTCGCCCATCACCTGCACCAGCGCGTCGCCCTTGATCACCATGGCCGTGGCCAGGTTCCAGTCGCGGCCGGAGAAGTTCGGATCGACATAGGCCTTGAGCTTGCCGAGATTGTCGAAGGCCTTCTTCATCGTGTCGGACTTCAGCGCGTCCTCGTCGAGGTCGTTGAAGGCCTTCTTGTAGAATTCCGGCCCGCCGGTCGACAGCACGACGCTGTCGAACATCGTGGCCTCCTGCCAGTTCTGGCCGCCGAGGGCGAGCGGGATGACGCCGGCCGCCTTGGCCTTGTCGAGCAGGGCGATCAGGTCGTCGAAGGTCTTCGGCTCGGTGCCGCCGATCTTGTCGAAGATCGCCTTGTTGATCCACAGCCAGTTGACGGAGTGGACGTTGACCGGCGCCGCCACCCACTTGCCGTCATAGACCGAGAACTTCTGCAGGGCGACCGGAACGGCCTTGTCCCAGCCCTCGGCCTTGGCGGTCTCGGTGAGGTCGCCCATCTTGCCCGCCGCGGCATAGTCGAGCACCGTGTAGCCCAGCATCTGCGATGCCGTCGGGTAGTTGCCCGCCGCCACCATGGCCTTGAGCGCGGTCATGGCCGCGTCGCCGCCGCCGCCGGCCACCGGCACGTCCTTCCAGGCATAGCCCTCCTTGGCGAGGTCCTGCTTGAGGACGTTCAGCGCCGCCGCCTCGCCGCCCGAGGTCCACCAGTGCAGCATCTGCACTTCCTTGACCTGCGCCTGCGCCGGACCGGCGAAGGCTGCGGCTGCGACCACGACGGCGCTCGCCAAGAGTTTCATACGCAAGGTCATCGTTCTCCTCCCGTGACCATTCTACCGGATGCGTTCCGGCGACGTCTCATGTGCGGCCCGCGGCAGCCCTGCGGCTGCCCCGGGGCCGCAATGAAGTCTTATAGGTCCATCTCCCCTGCCCCCGCTCGGCCGGCATGCGCGCATGGCGTTCACCGTCCCGTGAAGATGGCCGTGCGTTTCTCGCGGAAGGCGGCGACGCCTTCCCTGAGGTCCTCGGTATAGGAGACCAGCGAGCCCGCCAGGATCTCCAGCGCCGCCGCGGCGTCCTCCGCCTCGGCGGCGTTGATCAATTGCTTGGCGACGATGTTGGCGACCGGCCCGCGCGTCGCGGCCATCGCCGCCAGCGCCTGCGCCCGTTCCAGGGCTCCGCCCGTCTCCACCACCTCGTCGACCAGGCCCATGGCCAGCGCCCGCTCGGCCGTGACGATCTCGCCGGTGAGGGCGAGGCGGCGCACCGCGCCGGCGCCGAAGCGCGCCACCAGGCGCTGCGTGCCGGACCAGCCGGGCACCATGCCGATGCCGGTCTCCGGCAGGCCGAGCTTGGCCTGGCGCGCGCAGACGCGGATGTCGGCGGTCGCCGCCAGCTCCAGGCCGCCGCCGAGGGCATGGCCGTTGATCGCCGCGATCAGCGGCGCCTTGAGGCGCGCCAGCTTGTCGAACACGCGGTGGCCGGCGCGCACCCAGCCCTGACCCATGTCGAGCGGGTGCAGCGCGCCCCAGGCGGCGATGTCGCCGCCGGCGCAGAAGCCCTTGCCCTCGCCGGTGAGGATCACCGCCCGCACCGAGGCATCCGCGTCGAGCCGGTCGGCGGCGGCGCCGAGCGCTGTCATCATCGCCTCGTCGAGGGCGTTGAGCTTCTCGGGCCGCGCCAGGGTGATGGTGGCGACGGGACCTTCGACGGCGAGGCGGACGGGCTCGCTCATATCGCCCCTCCCCCGATGTCGAGGCCGATCGGCTCGGGCCGGAACAGCGCCGCGTCCATCACCGCGAGGGTGGGCGCGACGACGAGCGGGAACTCGGCCTGGGCCAGCACGTCGCGCTCGAGGTCGACGCCGGGCGCGATCTCGGTCACCACGACGCCGTCGCCGGTCAGCTTCAGCACGCAGCGCTCGGTGACGTAGGTGATGTCCTGGCCCTGGGCCACGGCGCGGGCGCCGGCGAAGGAGACGTGCTCCACCGCCTCGACCAGCTTCCTGACCTTGCCTTCCGCGTTGATCCGCAGCGCCCCGCCCTCGATGCCGAGCTTGGCCGCGGCGGTGAAGTAGCCGGAGAAGACGATGCGCCGGGCCCGCGCCGTGATGTCGACGAAGCCGCCGGCCCCGGCGGTGACGTGCGGGCGGGCGCCGAGCTTGGAGACGTTGACCGAGCCCTGCCGGTCGATCTGCAGGAAGGACAGGAGGGAGGCATCGAAGCCCGCGCCCTGGAAATAGGTGAACTGGTAGGGCGAGGGCACGATCGCCTCGGCATTGGAGGCGCAGCCGAACTGGAAGTCGAGCAGCGGCACGCCGCCGACGGCGCCCTGCTCGATCACCCAGGTGACGTCGCCGTGCCGGCCCTCCTCGATCAGGATCCGCGGCA
The DNA here is from genome assembly GCF_030814995.1 of Labrys wisconsinensis. Lineage (GTDB taxonomy): Bacteria > Pseudomonadota > Alphaproteobacteria > Rhizobiales > Labraceae > Labrys > Labrys wisconsinensis. Next base: position 56,799 of record NZ_JAUSVX010000026.1, read on the forward strand.
CGTTGGCCGAGATGCCGAAGCCGATATTGACGGCGTCGCCGTAGCGCAGCTCCCTGGCCACGCGCCGCGCGATCACCTTGGGAACGCCGAATTCCGGCACTTCGAAGCTCGACAGCGGCCGGAACACCTCGCCCGAGATCGCCGGCTCGTAGGGGGTCTGCGTCGTCTGCATCTGGTCGGGGGCCACCACGATCGCGTCGACCAGCACGCCCGGCACCAGCACCTGCTGGGGCTTGAGCGTGCCGCTCTTGGCCAGGCGCTTGACCTGGGCGATGACGAGGCCGCCATTGTTGCGCACCGCCAGCGCCTGGTCGAGCGGCCCGAGATAGCCGCCCTCGTGCTCGTAGGAGAGGTTGCCGCGCTCGTCCGCCGTGGTGGCGCGGATGACGGCGACGTCGGGCACGACAGCCTTGAAATAGAGCCAGTCCTCGCCCTCGAAGGCGACGCGCTTGACGATCGGCTCCGCCGCCGCGCGGGCATTCATCGCACAGCCCTGCAGCAAGGGATCGACGAAGGTCTCCATGCCGATCCGGGTCAGCACGCCCGGACGCCGCGCCGCGGCCTCGCGGTGCATGTCGAACAGGATGCCGGAGGGGATGTTGTAGGCCGGGATCTCGTTGCCGGTGATCATCCGCCAGATCGCCGGCGGCTCGGCCGAGGACGGGCCGGAGGGGTAGGACCCGGCCAGCACCCGCGCCAGCAGCCCGGGCCGGGCGATGTGGTCGATGCCCTTGATGCCCCACATGTCGCCGGCCGCGATCGGGTGCAGCGTGGTGAGATTGCGGGGATGGCCCGAGGCCTCGAAGCGCCGGCCGATCGCCGCCAGCACCGCGTCGGGGCAGCCGAGGCCGGAGGAGGAGGAGACGGTCACCGTCGCCCCGTCGCCGATCAGGGCGGCAGCTTCGTCGGCGGTGAGGACGCGCGGAAAGGCCATGCGATCAGATCCCGGGCTCGACCGGCGCCTCGCGCCCGGTGCTGGCGGAGGTCAGCGCGGCGAGCGCCAGCGCCATGGAACGGATGCCGTCCTCGCCGGTGGCGACGGGGGCGCCCTCGCCGCGCACCGCGGTCTGGAAGGCGGTGACGCTTCGGACGTAGAGGTTCTCGTGCGCGATGGTCAGCGCCTCCTCGCCCTGCGCCGTGCGCAGCACCACCTCGCCCACGGGGCGCTGCGTCATGCAGCCGGTGCCGATCAGCGAGCCCTCGCTGCCGTGCACCTCGAAGCCGGTGGTGGCGTATTGCGTGGTGAAGGCGTCGTGGAACTGCGCCAGCGCCCCGCCCCGGAAGCGCACCACGCCCATGACGCCGTCCTCGATCCCCGGCCCGCCCATGCCGCCCTGCTGGGTCATGGCGGTGACGGCCACCGGCTCGTCGCCGAGCACGAAGCGCAGCGTGTCGGCATCGTGCACGGTGATGTCCATGACCGCGCCGGAGCCGGCCGCGGCGTCCTTGATGCGCCAGCCCTGCAGGTGCGGCGGCAGGAACACCGCGTGGAAGACGCGGGCGAACAGCGCCTTGCCGATGCGCCCCGCCGCGACCGCATCGCGCAGGGCGCGGATGGTGGCGGCATTGCGCAGGTGGTGGTTGGTGCCCATCACCACGCCGGCCCTGCGGCAGGCCTCGACCATCTCGCGCGCATCGGCGAGGGTGAGGGCGAGCGGCTTCTCGCACAGGACGTGCTTGCCGGCCGCCGCCGCCGCCAGGGTCTGCGCCCGGTGCTTCTCGTTGGTGGTGGCGATGTAGACCGCGTCGATGCCGCTGCCGAGAAGCTCGGCGAGATCGGTGGTGGCGTGGGGGATGCCGGTTTCCCCAGCATAGGCCGCGCCGCGGTCCCGGTCCGAGGACATCAGCGCGACCACCTCGCCGCCGGCCTCGCGCATGGCGCCGATCATCCATTCGCGACCGATGGTGGTCGCCCCGACGACGCCCCAGCGGATCGGCTTGCCCGTCATCGCACGGCCTCCCTGATCGGTTTCTGCCTCAGATGCGCGCCGCAGGATTCGCGCACCACCAGGCGGCTGTCGCCGGTGAAGGACATCGCCGCCGGGTCGGCGCCGCCGATCAGGCCGAGCAGGCCCTGCGCGGCGCGGGCCCCCATCTGGCGGGTGTCGGCATTCATGGTGGTGAGCGGCGGGGCGTTGTTCTCGGCCTCGACGATGTCGTCGAAGCCGACCACGGCGAAGTCGACGCCGACACGGACGCCGCGCACGGTGAGGGCGCGGGTCGCGCCCATCGCCACGATGTCGTTGTAGCAGACCACCGCCGTCGGCCGGAGCGGCGAGGCGAGCGCCGCCGTCACCGCCTCGACGCCGCCGGCCCGGGTCGGCATGGATTCGAACACCAGCGCCTCGTCGAAGGGCAGGCCCGCGGCCTGCAGCGCGTCGCGATAGCCCGAGACGCGCTCGCGCTGGGTGGTCATCGTGCCGTCGCCGCCGAGGAAGCCGATGGCGGTGTGGCCGAGCCCGATCAGGTGCTCCACCGCCCGGCGGCAGCCGACGCGGTTGTCCGGCCCGATATAGGGCGCCGGGCTGCCCTCGATCCGGCGCATGGTGACGACCAGCGGCATGGAGCGGGGCAGGAGCTCGGCCAGGCTCCAGGCATCGGTGCCGCGCGCCGGGCTCATGACGATGCCGGCGACGCCGTGCTCGCGCAGCGACTGCAGCACCCGCGCCTGGCGCTCGACGTCCTCGTTGGTGTTGGCCAGGATCGGGATGAAGCCGAGATTGTAGAGCGCATCCTCGATGCCGACCGCGAGCTCCGTGAAGAACGGGTTCATCAGGTCGGAGATCACCATGCCGACGAAGCTGGAGCGGGCGGTGCGCAGATTGGCGGCGGAGCGGTTGTAGACATAGCCGAGCCGCTCGATCGCCTGCTCGACCGCCTCGCGCGTCTCGGCCTTGACCAGGGGCGAGCCCTTGAGCACCAGCGACACGGTCGACTTCGACACGCCGGCGGCGCGCGCGATGTCGACGATCGTCGTCGCCCGGCTCGCGCCGCGCCTCGGCCCTCCCATCCCTGCTCTCCCCTGCCGCGCCGGGCGGGCCCGGCGTCGATGGCGATCACTTTTTGGAACGTTCCGATCCGGAACCGGATGCTGTCTTCACGCTGAGCTCAAACCCTTGAGAACGCTGCGCAAAAAACTTCGGTTCCCGCTGATCTTGACTTTTGGAACGTTCTAACTGCTCTTGTGGCGCAAGCTCGTGACGCTGTCAAGCGGCGAAATCGGCGAGAGCGGGACCCGGAACGGGACCCGGGGAGGAACACGGCACCGCGGGCCGGCCCGGCGGCGCCGCGCCAGGAGGACGACCATGGCCACGCTCACCCTGCCGACCGCCGCCGGCGGCCTCGAGACCTACGCGACCGGACCGGCCTCGCCCTACCCGCTGGCGCATGCCGGGCCCTACCCTCGCACGGTCTATGCCGCGGCGCATGTGGTGGCCGACGCCCGCGCCCTGACCGACCCCTGGCGCCGGCCGGCGATCGACTGGGACGCCACCCTCGCCTTCCGCCGGCATCTGTGGGGCCTCGGCTTCAAGGTGGCCGAGGCGATGGACACCTCCCAGCGCGGCCTCGGGCTGGACTGGCCGGGCGCTGCCGAGCTGATCGCCCGCTCGCTGGCCGAGGCGCGGTCCGTGCCGGGCGCCGACCTCGCCTGCGGCGCCGGCACCGACCAGCTCGATCCGGCAGCGGCGGCCTCGCTGGACGACGTCGCCGCCGCCTATGAAGCGCAGATGTCCCATGTCGAGGCCCATGGCGGGCGCATCATCCTGATGGCGAGCCGGGCGCTCTGCCGCAGCGCCCGCCATGCCGACGACTATCTCGCCGTCTACGGCCGGCTGATCCGCCAGGCCCGCGACAAGGTGATCCTGCACTGGCTGGGCGAGGCCTTCGACCCCGCGCTGGCCGGCTACTGGGGTGCCGACGCCTTCTCTCCGGCCATGGAGACGGTGCTGACGCTGATCCGCGAGCACGCGGACAAGATCGACGGCATCAAGATCTCGCTGCTCGATGCCGGCAAGGAGGTGGCGATGCGCCGGCTGCTGTCGCCTGACGTCGTCATGTATACCGGCGACGACTTCAACTATGCCGAGCTGATGGCGGGCGACGGCGAGGGCGTCTCGCACGGCCTGCTCGGCATCTTCGACCCCATCGCCCCGGCCGCCGCCGCCGCGCTCGACCGCCTCGCCCAGGGCGACCGCGCCGGATACGACGCCATCCTCGGCCCGACCGTGGCGCTCTCGCGAAAACTGTTCGAGGCGCCGACCCAGTTCTACAAATGCGGCGTGGTGTTCCTGGCCTGGCTCAACGGCTTCCAGGACCATGTCCGCATGCTCGGCGGCGCGGAATCGGCCCGCGGCATCCTGCATTACGCCGAGGTGTTCCGGCTGGCGGACCAGGCGGGACTGCTGATCGACCCCGAGCGCGCGGCGACGCGGATGCGGGCGCTGTGCGCGGTGAACGGTGTGGAGTGAGGGCCGGTCATCTCACTGAGCTGCGGAACGGCTGCGAAGCTTGCTTAGCCGTCGCGCCGGACCGTTCGCCCCAGTTGGGCGAGCGAACTACTCGGCCGCCTTCGAGAGATCGCCATGCGGCAAGCTTTGCCTCGTCAAGGGACCGACGGTCTTCAGCTTTTCCCGCAGGGCATTGTATCGGCTGCGGAGGTCCATGTGTTGCCGCGACAGCGTCTCATATCTCTCTGTAATCTGATCCAAGCGGCTTTGCGCACGATCATCTGGAAAGTAATTGTAGTATCCAAGAAATTGCCGGAGAATCAATTGCCAGGCCACGGTATTCCCATACCATGCACCCGTGTCGTGCTCGATGACATATCCTCGCGCCTTGCCAAGGATGTGAGGCACGTGCCCGATATCGGGATTGACGACGAACAGGAAACGGCACTTGTCTCCAAAGAAATTCGTGACGACCTCGACCATCTCGCTTGCATCATGCTCATGGATGCGAGGATCCATCGTTTCGATTTCGCGAGACAGCTCGAGGAGGTTGTTCTGCGTGTTCGAGACGATAAATACGATGTTGTTCACCGATCGCAGCAGGCGAATTGTCTTGTTCAACAAATACGTGTACTTGCTCGACAACAGCTCCCGATCAAACCTGTCGTGCCAGAAGAATAAGCCATGCGCCTTCCATCTGGCGCGACGAGACAATTCGATGTCTTCCCCCAAGACCTCTGCAGCACCTCCGGACGAAAACAAGGAAACCACCGCAGACGCCGGCGCGATCAGATTGCTGAAGAAAGAAGATTGCCATGCCAGGTCTTGATCTTTGAGAGCCGCAGCGATGAGGCGTTCATGCCGGCGGATCTGATACGCCGTTTGACAAGATACCCCTAAACTCACGACGGCGTTCTTCGCAGAAATGAGCATTTTGAAGCTCCGCCACGGTCGTGCTAACCATACCTCTTCCTTCGTGAGAACAGCAAGCGAGCCGCCGCCACGGTCAGGCGACGGATCGCGCTAGCTCCTGAGCCGCGCTGGCGTACGATCCTCCTACGCAGACGAGCAGGATCCCCACGATGATCGCCAATCCGACGTCCGCGCCCGCACGATTGGCACAGGGCTGGTTTACCACCGACGCCGAGTGGATCGCGCACCGTTCAGGGCGCGCCGGTGTGAGGTCTGGCTCGCGATGCCGCCTGCTGCGACGGTCGGCCTCGCCCCTCCGGGGCCGTGAGTCTGCGGCCATCCTGACACAGGTCGAGAACAATCTCGTCTTCGGCCTCGCCAAACCGATCTCGTGGCGGGATCTCTGGTCAGGCCTCGCCCGTAGCAGCCGATATGGTCTCGGCTGTGCTCGCACTCGCATTGCCCGCCGCGGCCGCTCGGCGTGGTGGCTCACATTGGCGCCGTTGCCCGCCCCTAGTGTTGTGCTTCCGACGCTTGGTCCCTGACCATTGTGCTGGAAGCACAACACAAAGCATTGAACCAACTAGGGTTCCGGACTGACGGTTCGGAACGAACCGTTAAAGTCGGAACACTAGGCCCCATCTGCCAGTCGCCGCCGGGACCCGGCTCCTGCTCGATCTCGGCCTTGCTCCGGGGACGCCGGGCTCGAACCGCTACAGCCCATCGCCGAGCACGCCTGGTCGAACGAATGCGACTGCTGCGTAGCGCGGAGCTACCAAGGCTTGCTCGCGAAACTGGGCCCACGCCTCCCCCCCCCAATTCCGTGATCTTCAAAAGCTTCTTTTTTGAGAACACTACAAAATATTCGAGCAGCGGTCGCTATGAGACGTTGCGTGCACCGTTGTTTACGATATTATCGTAACGGCACACTAGTTGAATTGCCTCACGCCATCGTTCCCGTCGCTTTGCATTACCTGATTGCGACAAAGCCGACGTCACAAGATAGAGCTAGCAGCGGAAAGCCTAAAATCTCAAATTTGCGTAGAGGTAACGCTATTTTCATCTAAAAGGTCAACGAATGGCTACCCTGGCAAGTACGTTAGAGGATGATGTTCGCGCCCTTGGCAAAGGCGACGCCAGGATTTGTATTGCAATTCTCGACGGCCCTACCGATCTCTCCCACCCATGCTTCGCGGGAGCAAAGATCACAGAATTGACAAGTCTTATTGAATGCGGAGACTTGAACGGCCCCGCTACTCAACACGGAACTCATGTATCAAGTATTATATTTGGCCAACCCAGCACGCTAATCAACGGAATTGCACCTTCATGTAGAGGGTTAAGCATACCAATATTCTCGGATGAGATGCACAATGATAAACTTAGTTGCTCTCAACTAGATCTCGCCAGAGCCATACTTTTGGCAGTTGAGGGCGGAGCAAATATCATCAATATAAGTGGAGGGCAATTAACTAACTCTGAAGAACCAGAACCTTTTTTAGCGCAAGCAATCAATATTTGTGCGCGTCATAATATTCTAATAGTTGCAGCCGCTGGAAATGATGGATGCGAATGTATACATATTCCAGCAGCATCTCCCAGTGTACTTTCTGTTGGAGCCATGGATCATGACGGGCGTCCGCTGGCGTCTAGCAATTGGGGCCCTGCCTATCAGAGGCAAGGCTTACTAGCACTCGGCGCAAACATCCCAGGCGCAATGCCGGGCGGAGGCATCACTCGAAGAAGCGGGACGAGCTTTGCCGCACCGATTGTCTCTGGAGTTGCCGCGCTTCTTGCAAGTCGTCAGGTCCAGAGTGGCCAAACGCTCGATCCACACGGGATACGAGCATTCCTCCTAAAAGGAGCAGAACCTTGCATTGGAGGCACCGAGGAGAATTGTCGCCAGTTTCTATCAGGACGCCTTAATGTAAAGAGAGCGATTAATCTCATGGAAACGAGGGGAACATCAATGAGCGAGACAAGTAGATCGTCATTGACTAGGGATATAATTCCAGAGTCTGGCCAAACAGTTGATGAATCGATAACTTTTGGAGCAAAACACTCTTCAGCTCAAAGCACACCGGCGGACTGTGATCTTCGAGTATCTAGCGTTGCGGCGCCGATAAAGAATTTAGTGGGTCAAGTTATTATGTCAGATTGTGGCTGCGGGGGCGGCGACAAATGCACTTGTGGAGGCGGCGACACATGCACCTGCGGAGGGGGCACCAAACCAAAAACACCACAGTTGGTCTACGCCCTTGGCAAAATCGGATACGATTTGATATCCGAAGCGCGCCGAGATTCCTTCGTTCAGGCCCCACAAGGCCCCGCGAATCCCTTCGACCAAACGCAAATGCTTGCATATCTCAATTCGAATCCGTCCGACGCTCAGTCAATTATATGGACGCTCAATCTCGATGCCACTCCCATCTACGCGATCCAGCCGATGGGGCCTTGGGCTACAGACGGCTACGCTCGGCTTCGCGAATTCTTGCACGGTCAGTTAAATGAGGGCGTGGAAATCGTCTCTATACCAGGAGTCATTGGAGGGAGCGTTCGGTTACAATCCGGGCAAGTTGTTCCAGTTATTATACCTGCGCTACGCGGTATGTACTCGTGGGCAACAAAGCCTCTTGTTTCTCATATCCTCGGCGAAGCTCCGAAAGCCGCGGATGCGTTGCGAGCGTACAACGAACAGGCAGTGGGTCTAAGTGACTTTCTGAATCGTGTGTACTATGATCTGCGCAACCTCGGAGTCACGGCGGAAGAGCGCGCACTCAACTATTCCGCGACAAACGCGATTCAGATTCGTGACGTCATCATCGCAACTACTCAACAAGAGCTTGATCTCGATGATATTAAGGTGAAAAGAAGCCCGGTATGTCGACCGGAATCTGACTGCTATGATATAGAAATGGGATTCTATAGTCCGGATAATATGAACAAGGCAAATCGGATATTTCGCTTTGCGGTAGATGTAAGTGATATAATTCCGGTAACAATTGACTCAGTTCGATCATGGACAAAAAGGGTGTAGTTAAATTATAGTATCTACTTACCTCGAACGTGCGAACGCGGCAGTCTCGCTTCGAGATTGTACTTTAGTATCTGCCGCTCATTCCACTACTATAGGAGATCGGTCATGAAATTACCCAGTCAGGCTCCCGCCGTTATCCGTGGCAGGAGTAGTACCCCCAGTAACGCCAGAGTGACTCCTTCTGGATGCGATCTCTTCAAGAAAATAGCATGCGGCACGGCGATAGCCGCTTGTGGCGCTGTTTGTTACGCAAGTCTTGGGACCGCGTGCGCGCAATGCCTAGCTGGAGTTGGTGCCTCAGGATGCATCGATTGCTTCTGAGGGATTCCAGGTCAATCCAATAACGGAGACGGCTATGAATTTACCATACCAAGCGAAACCCATTGGGCGTGGTACTTATGATGTTGCGCGGACGAGAGTAGTCGTTCGCGGTAATGGTATCGTACCATCTGACGACTGCTGCGGTGGAGGAACATGCAGCGGACCGTGCATTTGCCAAACTATACCTTTCGTTGGGAAGGTTTGTCACTGCATTGGCGTCTGTGTCCAGATGTAACAATGCGGAAACGTTACAGCCTGTTGCGTATATATCTGGCAGGCTGTAACTACACTTCCAGGAATATTACTGAATTACTGCGACAATGCACGAGATTGAACCACAGCGACCGCGGCTCCGGCGTCGAGGAAGCGGCCGTCGGGCTGAAGGAGGCCGGGCGCCGGCTTGCGCCTCTGCGGCGGCGGCGATCGCCGCCGGGGTCTCCAGGAGCCCATCCGCCCCCTGCCATCATGCAGCCCCAGCCAGCCAGGGCATCGTCTCTCGAACCGTCGGCAGTCCGAAGGGCGCCGCGCGCACTCACCGCCGACGCTCGTCGACCGGGGAAGGACAGCCTGCCGCCGCGCCTCCCCGCGCCGGCCACGAGACCGGGCGCGGATGCCGCGCCCCGGCATGACGGGCGGGTCGCGGTGCGGCCACCCAAGGGCCGGCGCCTTGGACCAATTTGCGCAAGCCCGCGATGCAGCGCGCCGCGGAACCGCTATCCCGCGCGGCGGATGTCCTCGCGCTTCGGCAGCTTCCAGTTCGGCCTGGGGAAATGGCAGGTATAGCCGTTGGGATAGCGCTGCAGGTAGTCCTGATGCTCCGGCTCCGCCTCCCAGAAAGCACCGACCGGCGTCACCTCGGTCACGACCTTGCCCGGCCAGAGTCCCGAGGCGTTCACGTCGGCGATCGTGTCGTCAGCGACGCGCTTTTGCTCGTCGCTCGCATAGAAGATCGCCGACCGGTAGCTCGCGCCGATGTCGTTGCCCTGGCGGTTGCGGGTTGTCGGGTCGTGAATCTGGAAGAAGACTTCGAGGAGCTCGCGATAGCTGATCCCAGCCGGATCGAACACGATCTCGATCGCCTCGGCGTGGGTGCCGTGATTGCGGTACGTGGCATTGGGCACGTCGCCGCCGGAATAGCCGACACGGGTGGAGATCACGCCGGGATAGCGGCGGATCAGATCCTGCATGCCCCAGAAGCAGCCCCCGGCGAGCACTGCGCGTTCCGTCGTCATGGTCCTGGACCTCCTGCGTTATGGCTTCGGCACGAATATAGGCATTGTCGAGCCTGGACGTCAGGGGTGGAAACGGTGGCGGGCGGATGGCGCTGACACTCCGCTGCGGCAGACCCGGGCGCCCCTCCTGCTTCGAGCTCCCGCCCCCCGCCTTGACGCCTCCCTCGTGACCGCCTGCGCCCGCCCCCGGAGGGCCCGCCCCTTGCAAGGGCCGATCAGGCGGGGCCGCTGATCGAGCCGGAGCAGGCGCATTCGGGCGCCGTGCGCGGTGAACGGGAAGGCGAGGCGCCGCTGGCGAGGCCCGTTGCCGAACCCGAGCATCCGGTGGCAGAGTGCCCGCGGATGAACCGCAAGCGCAGGATTGAAGCCATGGCGAAGGCGTATTGGGTTGCAACCTATCGCTCGATCGAGGACCCCGAGGCGCTCGCGGCCTATGCCAAGCTTGCGGGCCCGGCGATCAGCGCCGGAGGCGGCCGCACCCTGGCCCGAGGAACACCCGCGAAGACCTACGAGGCGGGGATGGACCAGCGCACCGTCCTGATCGAGTTCGACAGCGTCGCGAGCGCGATCGCCACCCATGACAGCGCCGCCTATCAGGCTGCGCTGCAGGCCCTGGGCGACGGCGCCGTGCGGGATATCCGCATCGTCGAGGGGCTGGCGTAGCACGCCGGATCGCCACCGATCGGCGCGAGCGCCGCCTGACCTGCGCGCAGCCTTCCGCGAGGCGGATGCGGCTGCGGTCTCACGCCCTGCGGCCGCGAGAGTTGCGGCGGCGGCACGAGATCGCCGTCGCTCGGCTCGCCGAAGGCCGCCTGCCCGGCTCCCGCGATCGATCGCGGCTCAGGGCTGCGCGCCGGGCTCGGTGATGCCGTCGCGCGGGCAGAGCAGGCCCTCCGTGGGCATCTTGACGAACTTGACAGCCTTCTCGTCGACCTGCCACGCCGCCTCGGCCGGGAGGTCGTCCTGGCCGCCCTGCTCGCGCAGGACGGCGACCACACTCTCCGGCATGGGCTTGCCCCCGAGCTTGCAGCGGCCTTCGAAGACCGGGCTGGCCTTGGAATGCGGCGGCATCTCGAGCACGTCCTTGACGATGTTGGTGCGGTTGTCCTCCAGCACCATGAAGTCCCTGCCGCAGATCGACCAGGTGATCGAAGAGAAGCGGCCGTAGTCCGAGGCGCCGAGATCCTTCAAAGCGAGGTCCTTGTGCCGCGCCTCGATCGCCACCACGGGCTCGTTGGACCCGCGCCGACCGGCGAGCGCCCTGGCGATGTCGCCGTCGCAACGGACCTGCTCGAAGCCGTCGCGCGCATGGGCTTGCGTCGAGCCCACGAGGGTCAGCAGCAGGATCGCGGCGGTTCTCTTCATGGCGTCGTGTATCATGGAGATCACGCCGTGGCGACGGTCGGCGAGGAGGTCAAGCCGCCTTGGCCCGGGTGTCGCGCGCAACCGCGACCGTGAGCGTCGCGGCCGTGTCCTCGGCGGCGGAGGTCATGCGCGCCCAGCCTGCCTTCATGTCGACCGCAGCGCCACCGCGGCGAGATCCGCGACCAGCTGGAGATCGCGCCGCGCCGCCTCGACGGTGTTGCGCACCGGGCACCCGTCCCGGACGCTGTCCCTGAAGCCGACGAGCTCGCGGACGAACGCTTCCTCATAGCTCGCGCGATACTCGGTCTTCTGCCAGACGATGCCCTCGGAGCGGGCGACGCTGAGCCGTGTCGGGAAGTGGTTGAGATAGGGCGAGGGGAATGTCAGCTCATAGGAGGCATCGTCGAAATACAGCGTGATGCGCTCGACGTAGTCGGCGATCCCGGGCACGAACAGATGCGTCATCTGCCACAGGGCCTGCGTTCCCCGCAGGCGGACGCTGCCGTGGCCGCCGTCGCCGCCGGCGAAGAAGGCCGCGCCCACCACGGCACCGGTTTCGATGCCCATCACGTCGAGCATGCCGTGCACGGCATTGATGTCGTGGATCAGGCTCGAGCAGTAGGAATTGGTGAAGCCCCACATGTCGCTGCCGGCGAGGGTCTGTCCGGTGGCGCGGCGCACCTGCCGCTCCCGCCTGGCATTGCCGTCCGCGATCAGGGCCGGTGAGACGTCGCCGGTCTTGACGAAATCGCCCTGGTGCTGGTTGAACGGCCAGGAGTCGGGGTCCTGGACCTCGACGCTGATCATGCGCAGCTTCGCGGCGTCGGGCGGCAGCAGCGACAGCAGCATCTCGTAGCTCGGATCGAAGCGCTTCATGTAGCCGACCTGGACGACCCGCCCGGCGGCGTCGCGCGCCGCCGCAATCTCCTCGGCTTCGCCGACGGAGAAGCAGAGCGGCTTTTCGCAGAAGACGTGCTTGCCATGGGCCAGCGCCGCCAGCGTGATCTCGGCGTGGTATTGGTCGGGCGCGGCGATCAGGACGGCGTCGATGCCGGCGCTCAGCACCTCCTCGTACGAGGCCACGGCCCGCAGGCCACGCCGCTCGAGCTCGCCGCGCATCGCGGCGGACGCATCGGCGACGCAGACGAGCTCGAAATCCTGCGACAGCCGCTTGAGGTTCGGAAGGTGCTCGACCTGCCCGATGAGGCCCGCTCCGACCACGCCGATCCTGATCTTCTCCGACATGTGACGTCCTTTCTGAAAGTCGAGGTGAGGGGGAGGCGCGATCGGCGCAGCCTCCCGGCCGGCGCCCGAGGGTTGCGCGGGGTGGGGTCTTCACGGCACGATCGCCGTGCTTCAGCGTGCCGGGGATGGCGCGGGCTCGGACGCCGCGCCGTTCGAACTAGGCCATGGCCTCACGCCTCCGTCGCGGCGACAGCCTGGTCCGGGCGGCGGCGGGCTGCGTCATGGGCGGGGCCTGTCGTCGGCGGCGCGCTCGGCCGCCACCTCGCTCTCGATCGCGGCCAGGTCTTCGCCGCCCGCCATGACGTGCAGCACCTCGTCCCGGGAAATCTCGCCCCGGCGGTAGGTGCCCTTGCTGGTGCCGCGATTCAGCAGCGTGAAGCGGTCGGCGACGGAGAAGGCGTGGTGGATGTTGTGGGAGATGAAGATGACGCCGAGCCCGCGGCGGCGCGCCCTGGCGACGTATTTCAGCACGACCGCGGCCTGGTGCACGCCGAGGGCCGAGGTCGGCTCGTCGAGGATCAGCACTCTTGCGCCGAAATAGACGGCGCGGGCGATCGCCAGGCACTGGCGCTCGCCGCCCGACAGGGTGCCGACGCTCTGGCTCGGATCGCGGACGTCGATGCCGATGCCGGCGAGCTCGCCGACGACGATCTCGTCGGCCCGGTCGACGTCGAAGCGCCGGAGCGGACCCCAGCCGGTCTTGAGCTCCCGGCCCAGGAAGAAGTTGCGGGTGATGCTCATCAGCGGCACCATCGCCAGGTCCTGGTAGACGGTGGCGATGCCGCGATCGAGCGCGTCGCGAGGCGAGGCGATCCGGGTCGCCGCGCCGTCGATCAGATAGTCGCCCCTGCTGATGGCGTGGACGCCGGCGAGGATCTTGATCAGCGTCGACTTGCCGGCGCCGTTGTCGCCGAGCAGGCAATGCACTTCCCCGGGCTCGACGTCGAAATTCAGGTTCCTCAGCGCCAGCACGGTGCCGAAGGTCTTCGAGACGTTGCGCAGCGCGATGATCGGCGTCATGGCGGCTCCGTCAGCGAGACCGCGTCGCGCGGCGGCGGATGTAGTTGTTGAACAGCACCGCGAGCAGCACCATGATCCCGAGGAAGACCTTGAAGCGGTCCGCGTCGATGCGGGTATAGATGATGCCCATCTGCACCGTGCCGTAGATCAGCGCGCCGAGAAACGCCCCGATGGCGGAGCCGTAACCTCCGGTGAGCAGCGTGCCGCCGATCACCACGGCGATGATGGCGTCGAACTCCTTCTGCGTGCCGCGCAGCGTGTCGGCCGAGCCCACCTGCATGATCTGCACCGCGGCGAACAGGGCCGCCGAGAGCGCCGTGAGCATGAACAGGACGATCTTGACGCGGTTGACGGGCACGCCGACGTTGCGGGCCGATGTCGCGTCGCCGCCGACCGCGAAGATCCAGTTGCCGAAGCCGGTGCGCAGCAGCACCCAGGTGGCGAGGAGCGTCAGCCCGATCCACCACAGGATCGAGACCGGCAGCCCGGCGATGATCGGCACGCCCGCCTTGTTGGCGGCGATCCAGCCCTGCTCCGCCATCCACGAGAACAGGCCCTGGAAGGCGCGCCCGCCGAACAGCGAGATGACGAAGCTGTCGGGCTGGCTCGTGGTGATGCCGGAGATCTGGGTGTAGCCGTTGATGGCGCGCGTCTCGGAGATCGCTTCGCCGCGCAGGATCAGCATCGAGGCCAGCGTGACGATGAAGGAGGGCAGGCCGGTCTTGACGGTCAGCCAGCCGTTCAGCGCCCCGATGGCGGCGCAGACGACGAAGGACAGCAGCACGGCGAGCGGCAGCGGCACGTGGAACACCGAGGAGGCGAGACCGATCACCACGCCGGCAAAGCCGATCATCGATCCCATCGACAGGTCGAACTCGCCGGCGATCATCAGGAGCGCCGCGGCCGTCGCCAGGATGCCGATCTCGGCGGAGACCTGGAGGATTTCCACCAGGCCCTTGATGGTGAACATGCCGCTGGAGCCGGCCAGCGCATAGAAGATCGCATAGATCAGGATCGCGCCGGACAATGCGCCGAGTTCCGGACGGCTCATCATCCGGGCTAGCAGCGGCTCGCGCCGCAGGCGCCCGGCATCGCTGCCGGCACCCTTCCGCACGATCGAAGCCTGCACGATGTTTTCGGTCATGCCAGCAGTTCCCGCCTTGTCGATTGTGCCGGTCGCTGCGCGACCTCACGCAGCGACCGAATGCTGCTACCGGATGCCCTTCTTGGCCAGCTCGGAGATTTTCTCGACATCCGCCGCGGTGATCGGGGTCGGGCCGGTGTAGATGTTCTTCGTCGGCAGCACGCCATACTTGGCGTTCAGCGTCAGCATCACGATCGGCAGGTAGCCCATCAGGTATTGCTGGGAGTCGAACGAGAACAGGATCTCCTTCTTGGTCAGCGCGTCGAGCGTTTCGCCGGACACGTCGAAATGGCCGATCTTGTACTTCTCGATCACGCCGCCCTGCCGCAGGGCCGCGACGATGTTGGCAGCCGGCGGCGCGCCGATCGCCAGGATGCCGGTGACATCGGGATGCGCGGAGAGATAGGCGTTGATCCGCGTCGCGGTGTCGGTCGGGTCGAGAGAGATCTCGAGGCGGTCGGCGTGGCCGTCCATGCCCTTCTTGAAGCCGTCGCAGGCCGACTCGTTGACGAGGTTGCCCGGCTCGTGGTTGGCGCACACGGCCTCCTTGACGCCCGCCGCCTGCATCTTCTTCGCGGCGAGCACGCCCTGCTCGAAATAGCTGGTGGTCCCGACATAGAGCTTCAGGCCGAGCTTCTCGACCTGGTCCTCGCCGCTGTCGATGACGATGACCGGAATTCCGGCGTCGGCGGCGGCCTTGACCGAGGTCTCGAGCGCGGTCGCGTCGGGAATCGAGACGACCAGCCCCTGGACCTTCTGCGTCACCGCGGCGTCGATCATGCGCGACATCGCCACCATGTCCGTCGTCTGCGGCGCGTCGTAGGAGACGTCCGCGTCCATCAGCTTGGCGGCGTCGTCGACGCCTTTCTTGACGACGCCCCAATAGCTGTCGGACGACTGGCCATGGGTCACGACCGCAATCTTCACGCGATCGTCGGCAAGCGCCGGCGATGCCGGGTGGGCAAGGGCGGCCAGAACCGCGGCCGCGGTGCAGAGGAGGACGAGGCAGGCACGCTTCATGGTGTTCCCTTTCTGGTTCTGGCCGTGGGGGACGAAGGCGGCCAGGGTCATGCGGAACGGCCTCTTCTGCGGAGGCCGGGGCGGATGATGGCTCAGCACGCGTCGGCGAAGGCGACCCTGCGCAGCAGAGCCACCGATTTGCGCACGCCCTCCAACGGCGGCAGCAGGCTGTCCTCGTGTTCGATCGAGAGCACGTCGTCATAGCCGGCCATGCGCAGGGCGGCGCAGAACTGCCGCCACCAGGTCTCTCCGTGACCGTAGCCGAGCGTCACATAGTTCCAGCTGCGGTGGGCGACGTCCGAGGCCGGGCGCGTGTCGAGCACGCCGTCGATCCCCGCCGGCACCGGCTCGATGCGGGTGTCCTTGGCGTGGACGTAATAGATCGCCGCGCCGAGCTCGCGGATGGCCATCAGCGGATCGGCGCCCATCCAGATGGGGTGGCTGGGATCGTAGTTCGCCCCGACGATCGGGCCGGTGACCTCGCGCAGGCGACGCAGGGTCGAGGGGCTGTAGACGGCCTGGCCGCCGTGGAACTCCAGGCAGATCTGGCGGATGCCGTGCTCGCGAGCCGTGACGACGAGGTCGCGCCAATAGGGGATGAGCACCGAATTCCACTGATAGTCGAGAATGGTGCGGCACTCCGGCGGCCATTCGGTGACGATCCAGTTCGGATTGGCGTCGCCCGGTCCGCCGGGCAGGCCGGACATCATGACGATGCGGTCGACGCCGAGAAGCTTCGCCAGCCGGAAGGTTTTTAGCGTGACCTCGTGCTGCCGCCGCCCTTCGGCGCCGGGATGCAGCGGATTGCCCGAGCAGTTCAGCGCCGAGATCGCCAGGCCGTGATCGGCAAGGCGGGCGACGAAGGCGCGCCGGGCCGCGTCGTCCTCGATCATGCGGTCGAGATCGAGATGCGGCGATGTCGACCAGTTGCCGCAGGCGAATTCGAGACAGTCGAGGCCAAGCTCTGCTGCTGCCGTCAGCATGGCGTCGAACGCAAGGTCGGGAAGGCTGTCCGTCAGCATGCCGAGCTTCATCGAGGCGCACCGGAAACGAAAGTCGAAGGGGACAAGTAGAAGTTCACGAAGAATGGAGACGACCCCGTGCAATGCGAGATGAGAAGGCTCCAAATCAGAAAGTCCGCATCGCCACGGCCTTTCCAGCGAGCTCAAGTCACTCCAGTTGCTTCAGACGAGCAATAACATCTCGTTCAAGAAAAGCAACAAGCAAATTCAAAGCTTCGAAAGATTATCCAATGTACTGAAAGAAAGCAAAAGTATTGCCGTTTGCCGGAAACAGGCAATCGCGCGTATGCAGACGTGCGGTGCAGCCGAGCTCGGGCCACCGAAGCGCCCACTCGGTCGGACGGTCCGTCACGGCGGCGCGGAAATGTAGGAGGCGCTGCCGCAATCGGTGGGGCAGATCGGCAGCACGGTGGCGCCGAGATGGCGCAGCTCCGTGCGGCTCGGCGCGCGGCCCTCGCCGCGAAGCAGCAGGCGATCGCCAGCCGCGACGACGCCGCCTCCGATCCGGGCCACGGATCGGGCAAAGGGCGGCGGGCGTCGAGTTGCGCGCATGGCGAGGCAATGCCGGCGGATGGCGGAGCATATCAGGCGCGTTGGCCGCCGCAACAGGCCGGCTACACAGGCCGGCCGCGCCGTTGCCGGTCGCAGCGATCGGGCGCCTCAGGGCACGAGGCCAGGACGACTTCGCGTTCATCGCCGCCTGAGCCGGGTCCTGTCGAGCCTCGGCCTCGAACGCGCGGCTGAGGTCCGGCTTCCCTCCCCGCGTCCCAACTTCCGCAAGGCCGCCATGCAGTCATCGCAACCCGCTGCAGCGCCCCCTGGAAGGTGAACGAACGACGCATTCTGCAAGTGGCAAAGTGTCTCGTTCTTGGCGGACTCCGCGTCACGCACCTGTCGTCGACGTCCGTCACCAGCAACCCGGCCGCACAACGGCCCTATATCTGAACAGGTGCTACCATGAACCTTCGACTGATCATCCTGCTGGCCGCGGCCAGCCTTGCCTCCACGCCAGCTTTCGCCACCCACGGCAACCCGAAAGACTTCTACGCCGTGCAGCGATATGCGCCCAAGCAGGCCGCCGACGCCGACACGACCGGCGCCGTCGCGCCCAAGCCCGCGGGACACGGCCACAAGCATCACCGCTGAAGCCGCCCGTCGGCACGACCGGCACCGTCGCGTCGGGAGGCGCGGCGGCAGCGACGGAGAAGGGCCTTGCCGGCGGCGCCATCCAGGGGATAGCCGGCCGTGTCGCCCAGCGACGGCTTTGCCGGACCGGAACCGTACAGCGCCCCCGAACGGACGGGAACGCCACGACCGCGATTCACGGCTTGCCCCACAGCGACCGCCGGATTAATCTCGGTTGCAACGCACTCCAATTGCACGGATGCGGGGCTCGGGGGAGCCTCAGGACCATGAAGTTGGCGTCAAACGCCGCTGCCGTGTTGTTTCCGGCGGCTGCATGTTCGCATGTCGATTGAGACGGTCGAAGAAATATTGCAACGACATCATGAATGTCGAAAAGTTTCAATTTCTGCGGAATTGCCTGAGGCAGGCTGCAGTCACCATTATGACCGCGGGTCAGGCCCTGTTCTTTCCGAAGAACTATTGGATTATGCTTATTTCATTCGGCATACTGATTGACATATGCAAGGGTGAGAGGTCCACCCTTGCAAAACGATCGGCGATCGCGCTTCTGGTAGTATCTATAATATTTTTAATCACAATTATAGCCTATGACATGAATCATAGAATTATATTTTATGACAAACTGGAAAATTTCAGGCTTAGATTGTTTGATAGCAATTCCATAAGGAATTATGGTGAAGAAAATTTGATTTCTTCCAGCAATCTCACGCTATACATAAGACTATTTACACTCATTTCGGCAATTGTCGCATCGACAGTGCTTCTTATATTCATTCAACACAAAGAATTATATGGAAAACTCACCATTGATACCAGTTGGATTTTTGTAATCGCTTCGCTCTTCCTCATGGTCGACATGTACATTCCATCCAGGATGGTGCGAAGCTTTAATACCAATTACAACAACCTATATTGGTACATGGCGCTTTCCTCTCTGCGGCAGTTCACAATTTTTGTCACGCTATGCTCAATATGCATATTTGCATCACAAGAGATAAATAGATACACCAAATTCATAATTGAGAAAGAATCAAACTAGAATCAAATATACATTATTGGCGAAATCTTGCGACCGATGACAGATAATGGCGCTAACTACCTAGTACGACAAATATAGCACTGGAGACGTTTTCCGCAGGTGGATTTTACGGATATGAGCGTCGGAAAACATTACTCTAATATCCTCAATTTCTATGACAAAATCAGAGGGAAGACGCGTCTCCGCCACAAGCTGATCAGACTGGAGCAATGCGGCTGGGACATCGAGGAAGCCAAATGTCTCACTTCGAGCGTTTTTCAGATCGGCATGTCGAAGGATACCCTGTTGGCGACAATACAAAAGGAATTGGAAGGACCAGAACCCGGAACTGCCGGATACTCAATCCTCGATGCCCATGTCGGGCAAAAATTCTCTAGAGATCAGCAACCGAATATCGATTATACGGACAACCATGGGTGCGACACATATTTTGTTCATCATTTTTCCTTTCCAAAGGATGGAATTGTGCCGTTAGGGAAGAAATATAGGTTGACATTCCATTTCCTTCTCAAGGATGACCGACTCATGGCGATAGGCATATCGCGCCCCGACTATTCGGCCATGATAGACACACCGATCGAGGCCTGAACGGCCGCCGGCCTATCCACACCGGCCGAGCCTGCCCCTCGCGAGCCGGCCTCACCCCAACGCTGGCCGAAGGGCCTCACCCCGGCCCGGCCGGCGCCCCCGCCGCCGGATGCGGGGCCTGGATCGGTGCCGCCTCGGCCTCGGGCGCTTCCCCGCGCGGGCCGAGCAACGCCCGGGCCGCCTTGACCAGCGGGCCCCAATAGGCGCCGACGAGGCTGCGGTGCTCGTGCCCCTCCTCGCCGATGCCGAAGGCCAGACGCTCGCGCTCGTCCGGGATGTAGAGCGTGCCGAAGGCCCAGTCCCACACCGAGAGGCACAGCCCAAGATTCTTGTCGAAATGCCGGGTGTCGGTGCTGTGGTGGATCTGGTGGTGCGCCGGGCTCTGGATGACGTAGCCGAGCCAGCCGCGCGCCGGGATCCACAGATGGCTGTGGCGCAGGTGCAGGATCGTCATCATGAACAGCAGCAGCAGGATGTTGAGGTGGAACAGCGTCAGCTCCTGCGCCGCCGGCCCGAGGGCATAGCCGGCGAGCCCGTAGAAGCCGCCCATCGCCAGGGCGTTGGCGAGCGGGAACAGAAGCACCTCCACCGGGTGCTGGCGCCATTCGGTGAAGGGCGTCAGCACCTCGGCCGAATGATGCACCTTGTGGAACTCCCACATCGCCGGGATGCGGTGCAGGATCCAGTGCGCCACCCAGTAGCCGAGGTCGAAGATCAGGACATAGCCCACCGTCACCAGCCCGGTCAGCAGCCAGGACGGCTCGCTCTCGAAGCGCGAGGGCCCGAAGGCGGCGGTCAGCGCGTGGCGGATGCCGCCGCTCACCATCTCGCTGGTGATGAAATATTCGACGATGCCCGCCCAGAACAGGAAGCTCGTCACGAAGAACATCTTGTAGTCGATCAGCGAGGACGGGTGCCGGAAGATGCGCGCGGGAAAGGCCGCCCGAGCGAAGGCGCGCAGGCGCGGCAGCATCCGCCGCGGCCGGGCCAGGACGAAGACGGCCGCGGCGGTCAGGAAAGCGCCCATCAGCGAGGGCAGGCTGAAGGGATCCGCGATGTTGAGGAAGCGGATCAGCGGGAAGCTGACCAGTTCCCGCAGGGTGTCGAGCATGGCGGAACTCCCTCGCCGGCCGGGCGCAGGCGGCGGCGCCCCCGGCCCGCGCGGGAGCCTGCGCCGGCAATGACTAAGATCCGGTTTCAACGCCCGCGGGCGGCCCTCAGCGCTTGCGCAGCATGGCGCCGAGCACGTTGGAGAAGTCGTCGGTCCAAGCCGTCACGCCCACCGTCACATCAGCCGGGACGAGCGGCTGCCAGCCGGGGCGGCCGAGCAGCCGGTCCGTCACGGCCGGGCTGCGGCTCAGCATCACCACCTCGGTCGGGAAGCTGCGCTCGGCGAGCGAGGGCACCAGCGCCGCCGAGGCCGCGCGCGGCATCACCACGCCGGCGAGGCCGAAATGCTCGGCCAGGGCCGCGACCTGCCCGGTGACGTCGAGATAGCGGTTGGTGGTGTTGAGGATGATGGCGCCGCCGGGCGCGAGCTTGCCGAGATACATCGCGAAGGCTTCCACCGTCAGCAGATGCACCGGGATGGAATCGGAGGAAAAGGCGTCGAGCACGATGGCGTCGTAGGCGACGGGCTCCTCGGCCAGCATCAGCCGGGCATCGCCGGTGACGATCCCGGCCGCCGGCGCGCAGGCGTCGAGGAAGCGGAACCAGCGGGGATCCCTGGCGATGCGGATGACGCTGGGATCGATCTCGAAGAAGGTCCAGGCCTCCCCGGGCTGCGCCTGGCAGGCCAGGCTGCCGGCGCCGAGGCCGGCGACGGCCACCTGCGCCAGAGGCCCGCCATGGGCCGCCCGCAGCGCCGTCATGGCCTGGTCGATGCCGCCGCCGAAGCTGTAATAGGACAGCGGCTCGGGGCGGCCCGCGGCGGGCTCGCCGTCCGCCTGCTTCAGGCGCATGGTGCCGTGCACGGTGCTGCCGTGGACGATGTCGCGATAGCGCCCGCCCTCGCTCAGCACCAGCCGGTTGACGCCGAAGAAGGAGCGCACGGCGTGCTCGGTGGTGCCGCCGTCGGTGGCGATGGCGAGCACCGCCAGGAGGGCGGCCGCGGCGCCGGCGCTGCGCAGGGGCACCCGACGCTCGAACCAGATCGCGCCGGCGCCGGCGGCGACGAGGCAGGCGCCGACGACGAAGACCGCCGACCCCGGCAGCAGGGGCCGGACCAGCCAGAAGGCGGCGACGGCGAGGGCGAAGCCGGCGAGCTCGGCCGCGGCGCGCCTCAGGCGCGGCGCCGCCGCGGCGGGCATGCAGGCGAGCGCCAGCACGATCAGGATCGGATATTCGTAGATGCCGTTGAAGACGAGCGGGCTGACCAGGCCGGTGAACAGGCCGCCGAGCACGCCGCCCAGCGACATCAGGAGATAGAACGCCGTCAGGTCCCGCGCCCCGGGCCGCAGGCGGTAGAGCTCGCCGTGGCACATCAGGGCGGCGGCGAAGAAGGCGCCGAGATGCAGCGCCAGGCTGGCGAGGAGGCTGGCATCGAGCCAGTAGAAGCCGGCGCAGAGCAGCGCCGCCGCGGCCGGCCAGAGCCGGATCGCCAGGGCGTGCGGGATCGGCGGCCTGTCGCGGAAGGCCAGCACGAAGGTCAGGAGGTAGAGCGCGAGCGGCGCCACCCACAGGAAGGGCACGGCGGCGATGTCGGTCGAGATATGGGCGGTGACCGCCACCAGCAGGCCCGAGGGCACCAGGGCCAACAGCACCCAGGCGGCGCGGCGACGCAGGCCGATGCGCTCCGCCGGTCCGGCTGGCTCCGCCGCGGCCGCGCCCGCCGCGCCCCGGCCGGCCACGCAGGCCGCGCCGAGGGCGATGCCGCCGGCCAGGAGCGCGAAGCCGGCGTCCCAGGCGAGGGTCTGGCGGCCGAGCGTGAGGAACGGCTCGATGCCGGTGGGATAGGCCAGCAGCGCGGCGAAACTGCCGAGGTTGGAGGCGCCGTAGAGGAAATAGGGATCCGCCGCCTGCGGATGGCCCGAGCGCGAAAACCAGCTCTGCAGCAGCGGGCCGTTGCCGGCCACGGCGAAGAAGGGCAGGCCAACCGAGAGCGCGAAGACGCCGAGCAGCCAGACCGCCTCGTGGTCGGCGCCGGGACGGCCGAGCCGGTCGCTGACGCCGATCGGCAGCGCCAGCGCGAAGGTGCCGGCGATGAGGGCGAGATGCACGAGGGCGCCGGCCCGGACGGAGAGGTACCTGGCCGAGAGATGGGCGTAGAGATAGCCGAGCAGCAGCAGGCCCTGGAAGACCACCATCGCCACCGACCACACCGCCGGCGTGCCGCCGAGGCGCGGCAGCACCATCTTCGTGAACATCGGCTGCACCGAGAACAGCAGGAAGGCGGAGAGGAACAGGGTGGCCGCGAACACCGGCAGCGTGAGGGACTGGAGGCCCCGAAGCCCGGAAGGCCCGGTCGCGGCGCGGCGCGCATCGGCGACGGAGAGGTCGAGCGACATGGAACCGGCGGCCTCCAGGCAAGGGCGGGCCACTGTGCCGGCAGGCGCCTTAAGATCGCCTTACGGCATGGTTGCGCCGCGGGGCCGGAGGCTGGTGCTTTTCATCCCAGCATAAATCTGGACCTTCCCGGCCGGCGGCGGCACCGGCAAGAAGCGGCGGGCCCGGACCCTGGCGGGCTCTCTCGCCAAGTGCCTTGCCATGTCCGAATTGACAGCAGGCGCGGCGCCCGGAACGGCGCGGCGCCATTTCAGGACCACGGCGCTGATCATCGCCAGCGCCATGTTCATGGAGCAGCTCGACGCCACCGTGCTGGCGACGGCCCTGCCGACCATGGCGCGTTCCTTCGCCGTCTCGCCGGCGCAGATGAGCATCGCGCTGACCGCCTATCTCCTCAGCCTGGCGGCGCTGATCCCGGCCAGCGGCTGGGTCGCCGACCGGTTCGGCGCCCGCAGCGTGTTCTCCGCCGCCATCGGCGTGTTCATGCTGGGCTCGATCCTCGGCGCCGCGGCGCCGACCCTGCCGCTGCTGGCGGCGGCCCGGCTGCTGCAGGGCGCCGGCGGCGCCATGATGGTGCCGGTCGGCCGCCTGGTGCTGCTGCGCAGCGTCGACAAGCGCGACCTGGTCTCCGCCATGGGCTGGCTGCTGGTGCCGGCCCTGATCGGCCCGGTGCTCGGCCCGCCGGTCGGCGGCCTCATCGTCACCTGGCTCGACTGGCGCTGGATCTTCTACGTCAACATTCCGATCGGCTGTGTCGGCCTGGCGCTGACCCGGGCCTTCATCCCGGATCTCCGGGAGGAGCGGCACGAGCCGTTCGACGGCCGCGGCTTCCTGCTTTCGGGCGCCGCCCTCGCCTGCCTGCTGTTCGGCTTCGAGACCGCGAGCCGCGCCAGCGCCGGCGAGGCGCCGCTGGCCGCCCTGCTCGTCGGCGCCGGCCTGGCCTTCGGCGCGGCCTATGTCGTCCATGCCCGCCGGCCGGGCGCGGCCCCGCCGATCCTCGACCTCAGTCTGATGCGCATACCGACCTTCCGCATCTCGGTGATCGCCGGCTCCCTCACCCGCATCACCCAGGGGGCCCAGCCTTTCCTGCTGCCCCTGATGATGCAGGCGGGCTTCGGCCTGTCGGCGGCGACGAGCGGGCTCCTCACCTTCGCCACCGCCTGCGGCTTCGTGCTGATGAAGGCGGCGGCCGCGCCGATCCTGCGGCGCTTCGGCTTCCGCACCACGCTGATCTGGAACAGCCTCGTCTCCAGCCTGCTCTATGCCGGCTGCGCGCTGTTCCGGCCGGGCTGGCCGCACTGGGCCATCGCCGCCGTGCTGCTGGTCTGCGGCCTGTCGATGTCGCTCCAGTTCGCCGCCTACAACGCCGTCTGCTACGACGACATCCCGCCGGCACGGACCGCCGCAGCCAACAGCTTCTACAGCACCTTCCAGCAGCTGATGCTCTCCTGCGGCATCTGCACCGGCGCGCTGGCCCTCAGCGCATCCCGGCTGGCCTTCGGCCACGCGCAGGTCATGCCGGCCGATTTCTCCGTCGCCTTCCTCGCCGTCACCGCGATCTCGCTCTTGGCCTGCCCGGTCAGTGCCGCCCTGCCGCACCGGGCCGGCGCCGCCATGAGCGGCCATCGCGGGCCGCGCCGGGACGAATAGCCGGGTGCGTTGGCGGCCGGGTTCAGCCCGCGTTCATGGTCGATCCACCACCCTCCGCCGGTCGGCGTTGGGGCGGGAATGGAGGCGACATGGCCAGGACCGCGCTCGCGATGGCGCTGATTCTGCTCGCGGCGGCGTTGCCGGCCCGGGCCGAGACCTGCCCGCAGCCGTCCACGCCCACGGCAACGATGACGCCGGCGCCGCGCCCCGATCTGAGGCCGGACCGGCAGGCTGCTATCCGCGACGCGCTGGCGGCCAGGGCCTATGGCGCCATCGCCCTGGGCGATTCGATCATGGAAGGCTGGAGCGAGCAGCGCCTGAGCCGCGATCTCGGCATGCCGGTGCTCGATGCCGGCTTCGGCCAGGACGGGACGGAGCACGTGCTCTGGCGGCTGCAGGCGCCGGACTGGCGCCGGCAATCGCCCCGCATCGTGCTGCTCCTGGTCGGGACGAACGACATCGGCTACCCCGCCTGCGCCATCGCCTGGGGCATCCGGACGGTGGCCGCCAAGGCACAGGCGCTGTTTCCGCAGGCCCGGATCCTGGTCACCGCCATCCTGCCGCGCGGCACCGACATGCTGGGCGGGGACGAGCGGATCCGCGCGGTCAACGCCGCGCTCGCGGCCGCCGCCGCGTCGGCTGGATTCGCATTCTTCGATCCGCACGACGCCTTCCTGTGCGGACACCACACGCCATGCCCGCTGTTCCAGCCCGACCTCAACCTTCACCTGACCGCCCGCGGCTATGACGAGCTGGACGCGCGCCTCGCCGCCTTCCTGGCCGGACGAGGGCTCGAGCCCCGATGACCCCGACGATGCCCGCGCGGTCGCGCGCGACGGGCACGATCCCGGAGCGACCTTTCCCTTGCGCCTGCGCACAACTTCCGTAACCTCCGGTCATCTCCGACCATCCGGAGCACAGGCACCATGGCGCCCAGGAAGAAGTCGGCCAAGCCCGCGGCAGCGCCGGAGGAGACCATCCACGCCCTCATCGACCAGCTGCAGCAGCACCGTGCGCTGGCACCGGGAGCGGACAAGCTCGTCGCCATCGCCGGCGATTCCAAGGCGCTGTTCGAGCTCGCCAGCCGCTCCCTGGCCGCCTCGGCGACAGGCCTCGGCGAATGCCGCCGCGCCCAGCCCTTCAAGCCGCTCCGGCTCGTCCTGAAGGACGAGGGGCTGTTCTGGTGCTGCACCCACGATCCGCCCCATAGCGTCAAGGTGGGCTGATGGGCAGCGTCCTCTACGGGGCGATCGTCGCGCTCTATGCCGGCCTCGGCGGCGCCTTCCTGGCCTATCTCTGCCTGGCGCAGCATCCGGGATGGGCCATCCTCCTGGTCGTGATCATCGGCGGCATCGGCCATGGCTGCGACAAGCTCGGCGAGAGCTGCTTCTGGCGGCGGCCGCGGACCGCGCTGCTCCTGAAGGAGGTCTGGATCCTCCTGCCCGCGACGGTCGCCGCGGCGGCGACCTGCATCCTCATCCTGTTCAAGCAGGAGCTCTCGGCCTGGCCGATCTTCGGCCCGGTCGACACCGCCAAGGACCAGAACGCCCTGATATCAGGCCCGGTCTCCGACGCGGTCGTCGCCTTCGTCGGCGCCATCATCCTCAAGGCGGCGAGCGATGCCGACGGCGAATGGCTCGCCCCGCGCATCGCCGCCGCCTTCGCGGACCACTACAAGCGGGGCGTTCCGGCGCAGACCACGGACGAGGTCTATCTCTACGACGACTACGAGGGCGTGAACGCGCCGCTCGACCTGGCGGTCAGCAGCGACGACGCGCCCGGCGGCCTGAGCGGCTGGGGCCTCGCGGCGCGCTGGGCCCGCGCCGGCGTCATCGCCGGCCGGCTGCCGAAGGCGTAGCGACCGCCCTCACCCCTGCGCCCCCAGCCCCCGGCAGCAGAAGGCGACCATGGGGTCGATCATCTCCTCCAGGTCCTCGTTGGCGCGCAGGCAGTGCTCGATGATCAGCGGATGGCAGGTGGCGATGTTGGCCATCTGCACGCAGCGCGCCGCCACCGCCGGGTCGCCCTCGACCCTGAACTCGCCGGCGGCGATGCCCTCGCGGATCAGCTCGGTGAGGATGCCGAGGATCACCGCCTTGTGGGCCTTGACCACCTCCCAGTTCTCGTCGATGGCGGCATGGACCATGGCGTGCATGCGCTGGTCCTTGATGTAGCGCTGCACCGTGGCGCGATAGGTCGCCCGGATCACGCCGAGAAGCCGCTCGCGGGCGGAGAGGCCCGGCTGCGTGGCGGCGGCGTGGGCGACCTCCTCGATCTCGCCGGTGAGGAGCCGCGCGACCGCCTCCGTGATGCTGCTCTTGGAAGCGAAGAAACGGTAGACATTGGCCGGCGACATCGACAGCTCCGCTGCGATGTCGGCGACCGTGGTCTTCTGGTAGCCGAACTGCCGGAACAGCCGCTCGGCGGTCTCGACGATGCGCCGGCGCGTCTCCAGAGCCGCGGGCGTGTCCGCCCCGGGCCGCAGGCCGGCCGGCCCCGCATCGATCCTGTCTTGCTCCATCGTCTCCATGGCCCGCGATTCATGCCCTTTGCGCGACTCTAGCAGATTTACGCGCCCGCGCCTCGCCCGGCGCCCTGCCGTGACGCATGATATATATGCACTGACGAATATTGACAATCATCATTAAACATTCGATTGTGCGCCGGCCAGACCACCGGGAGACACGTCATGGCCGCCAGCCGATCGCCGTTCCCAGCCGCCTCCGCCCTGCGCGGCGCCGTCCTCGTCCTGCCGCTGCTGCTCGGGGGTTGCCTGCCGTCCGGCGAAGAGGCGAGCGCGCAGGCGCCGCAGCCGCGGGCGGTGCGCGTCCAGATCGTCGCCTTTGAAGCCCGGCCGGAGACGCGCAGCTTCGCCGGCACGGTGCGGGCGCGGGTCGAGGCCGACCTGGCCTTCCGTGTCGCCGGCAAGGTGGTGACGCGCCTGGTCAGCGTCGGCGACCGGGTGCGGGCCGGCGAGGCCGTGGCTGCGCTCGACGACACCGATCTCAGGCTGCAGGCCGAGGCGGCCGGGGCCGAGCTCGCCGCGGCGCGCTCCTCCCTCGCCCAGGCGCAGGCCGATCTCGCCCGCATCGCCGCGCTGGAGAAGCACGGCTGGGCGACCAATGCCGCCTCCGACCGCCAGAAGGCGGCGGCGGACGAGGCCATCGGCCGCGTCACCCGCGCCGAGCGCAGCCTGGATCTCGCCCGCAACCAGCTCTCCTACGTGACGCTGCGGGCCGATGCCGACGGCGTGGTGACGGCCACTTCGGTCGAGCCGGGCCAGGTGGTGGCGGCCGGCCAGGCGGCGATCCGCCTCGCCCATCTCGGCGAGACCGAGGCGGTGGTCGACCTGCCCGAGACCTATGTCGGCACGGTGCGCGAGGCCGAGGCCCGCATCGAGCTCTGGTCGGCGCCGGGCCGCAGCTACCGGGCGCATCTGCGCGAGCTCAGCCCGGCGGCCGACCCCGGCACCCGCACCTTCGCGGCGCGCTTCACCATCGAGGACGCCGATGCGGCGGTGGCGCTCGGCATGACCGCCACGGTGACGCTGAGCCGCCCCGCCGGCCCGCCCCTCGCCCGCCTGCCGCTCAGCGCCGTCTATGACGACGGCCGTGGCCCGATGGTCTGGGTGGTCGGCGTCGACGGCTCGCTGACCGCCCAGCCGGTCGCCGTCGCCGCCTACGGCGCCGAGGACGTGGCGATCCGCTCCGGCATCGCCGCCGGCGACAGGGTGGTGGTGCTCGGCGTCCACAAGCTCGACGCCGGCCAGCGCGTGCGCATCGCGGCCAACGGCTGAGGAGGCGGGTCATGCATCGCTTCAACCTGTCGCGCTGGGCCGTCGCCCACCCGGCGCTGGTGCTGTTCCTCATCCTGGCCTTCGCCGTCGGCGGCGCGCTCTCCTATCTCAGGCTCGGCCGGGCGGAGGACCCCAACTTCACCATCAAGGTCGCCATCGTCAGCGCGACCTGGCCGGGCGCCACCGCGGCCGAGATGCAGGACCAGGTCGCCGACCGGGTGGAGAAGAAGCTGCAGGAGCTGCCCTTCTTCGACCGGGTCGACACCTATACCCGCTCCGGCTTCATGGCGGCGACCGTCACGCTCAAGGACACGACGCCGCCGCGCCAGGTGCCGGAGCTGTTCTACCAGCTGCGCAAGAAGCTCGACGACATCCGCGGCACCCTGCCGGCCGGCGTGATCGGCCCCGCCGTCAACGACGAGTTCGGCGACGTCTATTCCATCCTCTACATGATCAGCGCCGACGGGCTCGACCTCGGCCGGCTGAAGGACCTCGGCGAGGATATCCGCCAAAAGCTGCTCGCCGTCCCGAACGTCAACAAGGTCGACCTGTTCGGGGTGCAGGACAAGATGATCTTCGTCGAGTTCAGCCATGTCCGGCTGGCGACCTTGGGGGTGACGCCGCAGGCGATCTTCGACAGCCTGTCGCGCCAGAACGCGGTGGCTCCCGCCGGGGCGGTGGAGACCGGGGCGACCTCGATCCCGCTGCGCGTCTCCGGCGCGCTCGACGGGGTCGCGGCGATCGAGGCGATCCCGGTCGAGGCCGGCGGGCGCGTCTTCCGCCTCGGCGACATCGCCACCGTGCGGCGCGGCTTCGAGGACCCGCCGACCAGCCTGATCCGCCAGAACGGCAAGCCCGCCATCGGGCTCGGCATCTCCATGGCCAAGGGCGCCAACATCCTCGACCTCGGCCGCGACGTGGACGCGGCCATGGCCGGGATCCGCGCCGACCTGCCGGAAGGCATCACCATCGACCAGATCGCCGACCAGCCGGCGGTGGTCGCCCATTCCGTCGGCGAGTTCATCCGCAGCTTCGCCGAGGCGCTGGTCATCGTGCTGATCGTCTCGTTCCTGTCCCTGGGCTGGCGCACCGGCATCGTGGTGGCGCTTTCCGTGCCGCTGGTGCTGGCCATCGTCTTCATGGTGATGGAGACGCTCGGCATCGACCTCAACCGCATCACCCTCGGCGCCCTGATCATCGCCCTCGGCCTGCTGGTGGACGACGCCATCATCGCCATCGAGATGATGGTGGTGCGCATGGAGCAGGGCTGGAGCCGGGCGCGCGCCGCCGCGGCCGCCTGGGATTCCACCGCCTTCCCGATGCTGACAGGCACGCTGGTCACCGCCGCCGGCTTCGTGCCGGTGGGCTTCGCCGCCTCGGCCGTGGCCGAATATGCCGGCGGCATCTTCTGGGTGGTGGCGATCGCGCTGATCGCCTCCTGGATGGTGGCCGTGGTGTTCACGCCCTATCTCGGCGTCAGGCTGCTGCCGGATTTCGCCAAGGGCCGCGCCGCCCATGCCGATCCGGAGGCGATCTACGACACGCGCATCTACCGCACCCTGCGCGCCGCCATCGACTGGTGCGTGCGCCGGCGCCTCCGCGTCATCCTTGCCACCGTGCTGGTCTTCGCCCTGGCGATCGTCGGCTTCGGGCGTGTCAGCCAGCAGTTCTTCCCGCTGTCGGAACGGCCGGAGCTGTTCTTCCAGCTGCGCCTGCCCGAGGGCTCCTCGATCACCGCCACGACCAAGGCGGTGCAGGACGCGGAAGCCCTGCTCAAGGGCGATCCCGACATCATCGACGCCACCGCCTATATCGGCAATGGCAGCCCGCGCTTCTGGCTCGGCCTCAACCCGCAGCTGCCCAACCCGGCCTTCGCCGAGATCGTCATCCTCTCCAAGGACACCGAGGCGCGCGAGCGCATCAAGGCGCGGCTGGAGACGGCGCTCGCCGGCGGCGCCATCTCCGAGGCCCGCGCCCGGGTTGACCGCTTCAATTTCGGCCCGCCGGTCGGCTTCCCCGTGCAGTTCCGCGTCGTCGGCAAGGACCCGGCCGAGCTCAGGCGCATCGCCGACGCGGTGCGCGACGTCATGCGCCAAAATCCGGACATCCGCGATCCGCATTTGCAGTGGAACGAGATGGCGCCGGCGATCCGCCTGGTGGTCGACCAGGACAAGGCCCGCGCCCTCGGCCTGACGCCGCTCGACGTGTCGCAGGCCATGGCGACGCTGCTCTCCGGCTACACGGTGACGGAGATGCGCGAGGGCAACGACCTCGTCGGCATCGTCGCCCGCGCCGTGCCGGAGGAGCGGCTGGACCCGGCCCGCATCGGCGACCTCACCGTGACCAGCCGCAACGGCGTGCCGGTGCCGCTGGCGCAGGTCGCGCGCATCGAGGCCGCGCACGAGGAGCCGATCCTGTGGCGGCGCAACCGCGAGCTGATGATCCCGGTGCGGGCCGACATCCGCGACGGGGTGCAGGCGCCCGACGTCACCAACGCCATCCTGCCGAAGCTGGAAGCCATCCGGCGGGCCCTGCCGCCGGGCTACCGCATCGAGACCGGCGGCGCCATCGAGGAGAGCGAGAAGGGCAACGTCTCCCTCTTCGCCATGTTCCCGATCATGATCGCGGCGACGCTGATGCTCCTGATGCTGCAGCTGCAGAGCTTCGCGCGCCTCGCCCTGGTGCTGACCACGGCGCCGCTCGGCATCATCGGCGCCTCGCTGGCGCTCAACCTCTTCGGCGCGCCCTTCGGCTTCGTGGCGCTGCTCGGCCTGATCGCGCTCGCCGGCATGATCATGCGCAACACCGTGATCCTGGTCGACCAGATCGAGTCCGACGTCGCCGCCGGCCACGACCGGCGCAGCGCCATCGTCGACGCCACGGTGCGCCGGGCCCGGCCCGTGGTGCTGACCGCGCTCGCCGCCATCCTGGCGATGATCCCGCTGTCGGAATCGGTGTTCTGGGGGCCGATGGCCATGGTGATCATGGGCGGCCTGTTCTGCGCCACGCTGCTCACCCTGTTCTTCCTGCCGGCGCTCTATGCCTTCTGGTTCCGCGTGTCGCGCCTGCGGGAGACGGCGCCTCCGGCGGCCGAGCGGACGCCGGAGGCGCCGCTGGCGATCGCCGCGGAATAGCCGGAGCGGTCCGCCGCCTCACCATGCCGGCGGCGGGCCTGTCGAGCCGCGCCGGGCGAGGGTGACGGCGAGCGTCTCGCGCTCGGGCGCGCCGTCATGGTCGAGGATCATGTCGACCGCGCGCCGGCCGATCTCGGCGATCGGCTGGGCGATGGTGGTCAGCGGCGGGTCGGAGGTCTCGCCCGCCGGCACGCCGTCGAAGCCGATCACCGAGACCGCGCCCGGCACGGCGATGCCGCGCCGGCGCAGCCAGGCGAGCGCCTCGAGCGCGATGCGGTCCGACATGGCGAGCAGCGCCGTCGGCGGCTCCGGGCCGTCGAACAGGACTTCCAGGCCGGCGCGGATGCTCTCCGGCTCGTTCTGCGTCTCGTAGATCGGCACGCGCCGCGCCTCGATGCCGGCCTCGGCCAGGGCGGCGAGATAGCCGAGCGCCCGGTCGCGCGAGGTGGTGTAGACCGCCGAGCGCAATTCGCCCGGCAGCATGATGCCGTAGCGCTCGTCCGAGAAGGGCAGCGACAGGATGGCGAAGCGCCGGTGCCCGAGCTCGGTGAGGTGGCGCGCCGCCAGCTTCGCCCCGGCCGCATTGTCGATGCCGATGGCCGACATGGTCTCGTCGTCCTGGCCGAGATGCAGGGCGACGAAGGGCAGCTGGCGCTCCCGCGTCAGGGCGACGAGCCGCTCGCCCTCGTCGATGCACAGGAGGATGAAACCGTCGACCAGCGCCGACTGGATGTTCCAGGCCAGCCGCTCGTCGTTCATGGCCGAGACCAGCGCCAGGCCCGCGCCATGGGCGTCGCAGGCCTCGGCAATGCCGGTCATCAGCGCGCAGGCGAAGGGATCGGCGAAGAAATAGGGCAGCGGCTCGGACGTGGCGACGCCGATGGCGTTGACCCGGCCGGCCCGCAGCATCTTGCCGCGCGGGTCCGGGCCGCGATAGCCCATCGCCTGCGCCGCCGCCTCGACCCGCTCGCGCACTTCCGCGCGCACGAGGTGCGGCCGGTTGAAGACGTTGGACGCCGTCCCCTGCGACACGCCGGCCGCGCGGGCGATGTCGACCAGCCTGACGTTCTTCTCCAACGCAGACCTCCCGCCGTTGCCCGACTGGGATAGCACGGGGCTTGAATCGGTTCAATTTCGCTTGACATCCGATTCGGCCGGCGTATTTTTTTGAATCGATTCAATACTTACGCACCCCGACTTTGAATCGATTCATAAGCCAAACCACGGAGAATCCAGCATGATTCCCGCCAGCTATTTCTTCCGCGACCTCTACCGCCGGCAGTGGGTCGACGCGCCCCCGGAGCAGCCACCCGCCCCGA
Organism: Labrys wisconsinensis; assembly: GCF_030814995.1. Taxonomy (GTDB): domain Bacteria; phylum Pseudomonadota; class Alphaproteobacteria; order Rhizobiales; family Labraceae; genus Labrys; species Labrys wisconsinensis. Next base: position 89,741 of record NZ_JAUSVX010000026.1, read on the forward strand.
AGGCCGCCGAACCCGTGCCGGCGCGCAAGCAACCACGCCCCGCCGCGACGCTCACCCGGCTGTCCGACCTGCTCGCCGGCCTCTTCGGCGGCGGCCCGCGGCCCCAGGCTCGGCGGCTCTGAGCACGCCGAAGCCCCTCCTCCGTGTCCGTTGGCGTTCGCGTGGATGGCCGGGTCAAGCCCGGCCATGACGGAACGGTGGCGGCAAGGACGGTGACGGCTGCGCCAACCGCAACCGTCATGGCCGGGCTTGATCCGCCCATCCACGCGAACGCAGGCGATTCAAGCAAGGACACCGGGCAGAGCTGCGCCAAACGTGCCGAGGTTACGTACGGGTGACCCGGAAGAGCCCGCTCCTCACCGTCCCGAGGCCCCGTCCCGCAATCCCTGCGCCAGATGGTCGGCCATCAGCGCCGCGGGGCGGGCCAGACCGGGGGCGCGGTGCAGGCGGATCTCGGCGCCGGGCAGCGCCGGCAGGCCGTGCTCGACGACGCGCAGGCCAGGGCCCAGCATGCCGCGCTTCAGCACGGTGACGGCGAGGCCCTGTGCCACGATGGCCTCCACGGCCGCCATGCTGCGGCTGACGGAGGCGAGGCGCCAGGGCAGGCCGGCCGCCTCCAGCGCCGCGATCGCCCAGTCGCGGAACAGGCAGCCGGGCTCGGACAGGGCCACCGGCAGCGGCCGCTCCACCTCCGACGCGTGGCCCGGCGCCGCGGCCCAGGCCGCCGCCTCGCGGCGCAGGAACGCTCCCTCCGTGGCGCCCTCGCCGTGCATGGCGACCACGAGGTCGAAGGCGCTGCCGAGCCGCGGCAGCATGCGGGCGGTGAGGCCGACCTCCATCTCGACCTCGACCAGAGGATATTGCGACCGCGCCGCGGCGAGCAGCGCCGGCAGCACCCGCGTGCCATAGTCCTCCATGACGCCGATGCGCACCCGCCCCTTGACCCGATGGCCGGAGAGCCGCGCCAGGGCGTGGTCGCCGAGGTCGAGGATGCGCCGGGCATCGGCGAGGAAGCCCTGGCCGGCGGCGGTGAGCTCGACCCGCACGGTGGAGCGGCGCAGCAGGGCGACCCCGAGCCGCTCCTCCAGCCGCTTCACCTGCAGGCTGACGCTCGCCTGGGTGCGGCCCAGCGCCGCGGCGGCGCGGGTGAAGGACAGCCGGTCGGCCACCGCCACGAAGGCGCGCAGCAGCTCGGGATCGAGATTGGGCGTACTCATAGCAAAGCTTTATCAGAGCCATTGTCCTTATTCGATTCCCGCGTGAGCGCACCTGCCCTACGCCTGTGGCGAGGCCCAGGAACCGCACCATGACCGAAACGCTCGGCGTCCTTGCCGCCGTCCTCTCCAGTGCCCTCGGCGGCACCGCGGTCGGCGCCACGCGCTACCTCGCCGGCACGCTCGATGCCGTCACGACAGGCGCCGTGCGCTTCGCCGGCGGCTTCCTCATCTTGCTGCCGCTCGCCCTGTGGCGGGGCGATCCCTGGCCGGCCCGGCGCGACTGGCCCGGCGTCGCCGGCCTGGGCCTGCTGTTCTTCGGCCTGTTCCCGGTGCTGTTCAATGCGGCGCTGGCGCTCACCACCGCCGCGCGCGGCGCGCTCGCCCTCTCAACCCTGCCGCTGCTCACCATGGTCGCCGCCGCCGCGCTCGGCGTCGAGCCGCTCACCCCCCGCAAGAGCCTCGGCGTCGCCGTCGCCATCGGCGGCGTCGCGCTGGCGCTCGCCGGCAGCCTCACCGCCGCCCCGCCGGGCGCTTGGCGCGGCGACCTCGTCATGGTGGCGGCGGCCCTGTGCATGGCGCTCTACACCGTGTGGTCGCGCCCCTTCATCACCCGCAGCGCTCCCATCCCCTTCGCCGCGGCGGGCATGGGCGTCGGCGCCGCCGCCCTGACCGCCCTCGCCGTCCTGCGCGGCGGCCTGACCGAGCTCGCCGGCCTGTCCAGCCCGCAATGGCTCGCCTGCGCCTATCTCGCAGCGGTCTGCGGCGCCCTGATCTTCTTCCTCTGGGCCTATGCCATGGGCCGGGCGCCGCCGACGCTGGTCGCCGTCTCGGTGGCGGTCAACCCGGTGACCGCCTCGCTGTTCGGCGTGCTGCTGCTGGGCGAGCCGGTGAGCCCCGCCCTGGTCCTCGGCCTCGTCCTGGTGCTCGCCGGCATCGCCATCGCCTCCGGCGGGCGCAGCCGCAAGGCAGCGTAGAGCGCCCTCGCGTCAGGGAGCGCGCAGCCGCGTCGGTGCCCGACAACGGCCGCGACATCGATGGATCGAACCGCACCGATGAGGCGGATGTCACCACGACGACCGCCTCGATTTGCAGCCGCCTCGATTTGCAGCTTGCCGCAGCGGCACCCGCACGCTAGCTTCGGTTGCAGTGCACCCAGATTGCGCGGGTGCGGGGCTCGGGGGAGCTTCATGCCGGATGGCGTTGGCGCCACTCGCGGGCGAGTGGTTGCGTGTTTTGGCTTGAACGGCGCCCCGTCGAGCGCCTGCGCAAAGTCGCGGTGCGTCAGTTGGGAGCCGTACGCCCGCGCCGACGCGGCCAAGGATGACCGACGTCAGAACATTCGAGCATGCCGCCCGCGCTCGTCGAAAATCTTCCGGAGCAAGACCTCGCCCGGGGCTGCCCGCACCGGTGGACATAATACGGCTGAAGAGCGCAATGCATAAAATAAACAATAGATCGATTATAGATCGCGGATACAGCTTACTCGGATTGATATACCTGACATTAATATTTTCATTACTCCTGGGAATTCAATCTTGTATGGCTCGATCCACCTCATCGTGGGCCACCCTGCCCGACGGGCGGGTCGTCATCGAGATCTTCAACGAGCGCCTCGCCTTCTCCCCCTCCGACGACGGCTATGTATCGTTCAGCAGGTACGACGACGGGACATATCACGTGATGTCGCTGGCGGAGGTGATCGGGGACGCAGATGATGCCAGAGCCTTCTTCGACAAGGACAGATCTTCCCGGTCGGGCATCACCGTCAACCTTTCGACCAATCCCGCCTCGAACAAAGCCCCGGGCCGGCCTTTCCTGGGCGCATTCGATTGGAACGCCATCCCGCGCACAAATCCAACAAAGCTGCTGGCCTTCGAAATCTTGTCCGACAATCCACTCATTGAGGGAGTCAGGGGGTGGCTTCGCCCGCACCAACGCGAACAATTGCCGCCAACCGATCGCTACCCACTCGCATCGGCGACGAGTGAATACGGCTTTACATCCTATCCAATCAGCAGAACCTTCAATCATCTGCAGAAAGAGGAGCCGATCGAGACCCTGTATATACTACCGGGCTCCCATCGCTCCCCGCCTTTGAGGGGCAATCTCGCAATCCTATGCAGATGGCTGGGATCACCTTGGCGGCACTGCGAGTTCACGCAGTACAGCAAAGACATGCTTATCAGAATGTTTTGGCAATGGCCTGAGAACGAATTTCCAGAAGGTTCGTGGCAGACTGTCGATCGGCTGTCGCGAGCTATTGCTGGTCATATCTTCATCGATCGAGGGGAAGGGGATTTTGAATGACATTCTCCATCACTGATAGTTTCGTCCTTGAGCAAATCCGTATCGCAGGATTAGCGAATAATTGGCAGTCAACCTACGAATTAGTATACGAAGCACTCACCAATCCTGAAACCGGCGAAAGATATGAAACTGTAGATCCCGCAGTCTACATCTGGGTTGAGGGTGCAAAGAAAGTCAATGGGAGCGAAGGTGCATTCGCCGCCTATATTCGCGACTATACCGCTCGGCAGTACGAAATTCGCAACGGAAGTCCTGCTCAAGATATTTCTGAGCTTATACAGAACGCCTCGGATCAAATAGCCAGCAATTTCGCAAAGCAGTTATTATACGGAAACACAGACACATCATTTGATGCTCTTCCACTTTCCACAGCCTCTCTGCCTAGCCTCCATGTTGTCGGTTTAAATGACGCAGCCGGCGCAGCGTCAAGGGTTTTTCCTGCAGCAACGTCAACTGGGAACGACAACTACTCCCCCTGGGCGGGTACGGTCTTGTTCACAAATCTTGGTGACGGATCATTCTTCCGCGATTGGGCTTTGACCCGCGGCACGTCGGATTTCAAAAAAGAATCTGGAGTTTACGACCTGATCGCCATCGCACAAACGGTGGTTGAGCTAAAGACCTTTGAACGTTTTCTTCAGACAGTTATGGCCGGAGAGTTCGGCACGTATTTGGCGGTTCGCGACCTTGGAGACATCGCTCGCACAGAAAACACAGATGCTGCCAATGTATTCCTTAAGGGCTCCTACGGTGACGATGTCGCAACGGCGTATGACATTGGAGCATCCATCTTTGATGATTTCACCGGCATCGTCCAATCCCAATGGTATAGTGTGGGTAGCGTGCGGTCCGACTCCGGTTCCAAGGCCCTCACGCTCACTTCTGACAATGCCATGGTTCACGCGGGAGCGGGGAGCGATGAAATCAATGCAGACGCTTCCTGGAGCGCCGCATCTGCCCGAGGCGGACTTGCGGTCATAGACGGCGGAGATGGGTCGGATATCCTGAGTTATGCGAGCTTCGCAGCTTACATATCCATTTACTTGGAAGCCGAAGGAGCATTTGGGTATCGGGCACTTGTTCGGAAAAGTGATGATGCCCCTCTGGGTTCTCGCGATGCAGTTTACAATGTCGAGAAGATCATAGGGACTGATCAGGCAGACAAAGCAGTATTACCGAGCAATTTTAGCAAGCAGAATCTGAAGCTAGATCTCGGGGCCGGCCAGAATGAGGTGACCTACAAAGCCTCGACCGAGGCCGCCCCCCCAGCCACCGGCCACCTCAAGATCAACTTCGCGACCACCACGGCCGATGGCACACCGGTGGGAACGACACAAAACACCATCACCATCGACGACGGCATCGATGCGGACAATCGCAACGCTCCCATGCTGTTCGTCGACGGCCACCAGCTCATCGGCGGCGCCACCTTCGTCTACGACAAGACCGACGTCTACAGGGCGGGCGACATCCCGAATCATGCGCTGTTCCGCCCGCAAGGCGAGTATGCCGGCTACGGGCAGGACATCACCCAGGCCGACTACAACACCTATTATGCCGAGGCCGTCGCCAACATGTTCAAGAATGCCGGCGCGCTCAGCGCCACCGGCAATCTCTTCGGCATCAGCATGGGCCTGCTGTTCGCCACGAACGATCTGGCCCAGCTCAGCAATTTCGAGTCGGCCTGGGTCTCCGACTGGCAGACGAGGACCGTCGGGCTGTGGGGCGAGATCTACCAGCTCTCCGGCACGACGCTGACCGTCGACTGGCGGACCGGGGATCCTGCCAAGCCCTACACGATCACCATCAACAACTGGCACCAGGGCGACTTCGGCATCAGCCTGACGCAGCTCGGCCTGAGCAATGCGCTCGATTCCGGCACCAATGCCGACGGCATCCATACCAATATCGAGAGCGGCTCCGTTCCGGTCTCGGTCTATCGGCAGCAGCTCGCGACGATCGGCTACGGCTTGGGCGAGGACTTCGCCTCGTCGGGCTTTGCAGCCCTGGCGGCCGCGGGCGACGACGACTCGCTGATGCTGATGGGATCCGACGCCGCGAACACGCTGACCGGCGGCGCCGGCGGGGACTTCCTCAACGGGCGCACCGGCAACGACACGCTCGAAGGTGGCGAGGGCTCCGACACCTACTTCTTCAACACGGGAGACGGAGCCGACACGATCAGGGACAGCAGCGGCCGCATCGTGTTCCAGGACGGCATCGACCTCGCCGCGGTGACCAGGCAGCTCGTCGTCGGGGCGAGCGGGTTCAAGGACATCCTCGTCACCTACGGCGCGGACACGATCCGCATCCTGGGGAACGGCGCCGACGCCGATCTCGGAGCCTGGACCTTCGAGACGACGGTGATCAGCCAGGTGCCGATGCGCGACTATGACGGGCCTCGCCCGCCCTACAGCACGACGCCGAGCGCCGGGCGCGACTCCCTCAGCGGCGATGCCGGCGCCAATGTCCTGGCGGGCGGCGCCGGCGACGACCTGCTCTCCGGCGGCAAGGGCGCCGACACCTACGTCTTCAACCTCGGCGACGGCAAGGACATCATCCGCGAGGAGCTGATCACCCAGGACAGGAACATCATCCAGCTCGGCACGGGCATCGCGCCGACGAACGTCCTCGTGGTGCAATCCGCCGGCGGCGGCGATTTCGTGCTCCGCATCGGAAGCGGCGGCGACGAGCTGACCCTGCAGAACCGCCTGATCACGGCGTCCGCCAGCCTGGACGAAGTCCATTTCGCCGACGGCACGGTCTGGACGATGCGGGACCTCCTCGCACGCTCCAGCGCCCCCACATCCGGGGATCAGACGATCTATGGCGACATCTTCGCCAACGAGATCGGCGGCGGCGCCGGCAACGACCTGCTCATCGGCAAGGCCGGAGAGGACATCTACCGCTTCAACCTCGGCGACGGCCGCGACACCATCCGCGACGGCGGCCTCTCCACCGAGATCGACACGCTCGTCTTCGGACCGAACATCCAGGCCGCCGCGGTGACGGTGGTCGCGAATGGCGACAGTATCGAGCTGCGCGTCAACGCCAGCGATATCGTCGTGCTCGAGAACGCCGTGAAGGGCGTCCGCTTCAGCGCCGACGCCGTCCGCTTCGCCGATGGCACGCTCTGGAGCTATGATGATCTTCTCGCCAAGATCGGGCTTCATGGCCAGACGATCACCGGCACGTCGGCCGCCGAAACCCTGACGGGAACAGCGTTGGCCGACGTCATCGACGGGCGCGGCGGCGCCGACCAGCTCAACGGCGGCGAGGGCGGCGACACCTACCTGTTCCGCGCCGGATCCGGCAACGACACAATCACGGAGAATGCCGGCCCGACCGCGACGGACAAGGTCGTTCTCGAGGGGCTCAATCCCGGCGACGTCTCCTTCGCACGCGCTTCGAGCAACCTCGTCGTCACCATCCTCGCCACGGGCGAAACACTGACAGTCCTGGGACATTTCACCGGAACGCTCAACGGCATCGAGCAGGTGATCTTTTCCGGCGGCCAGGCCTGGTCCCGCGACCGGATCGAGGACGCGGTCCGCAATGACGGCGTCATCACCATCCGGGGCACGAATTTCGTCGACACGCTGACCGGCACCAGCGGCGCCGACCGTTTCCTCGGCCTCGAAGGCAACGACACCATGTCGGGAGGGGCGGGTGTCGACCGCTACGTGATTGCCGGAGCGGACGGCACGGACATCATCAACGACGGCGGAAGCGACGCCTCGGAGATCGACATCGTCGAATTTGCCGCCGGCATCGCACCCGGCGACGTCGTGGTGTCGCAGGACGCGGCCGGCGAAGATTTGATCCTGTCGATCAACGGATTGACCACGAGGACGATCCTCGACGGCAGGATCGTTTCCGAGACTGCGGGCGCCGATGAAGTCCGCTTCTCCGACGGCACGGTCTGGTCCTATGCCGTGCTGTGGGAAAAGTCTGTCACCGCGACCGCCGGAGCCGACCGCTTCTTCGGAGACGCCCGCGCCAACACGATCTCCGGCGGCGCCGGGGACGATGCCCTGACCGGACGCGGCGGCGACGATACGCTGGCCGGCGGCAGCGGCAACGACGTCCTGGATGGCGGCGAGGGGAACGATGTCCTCGACGGCGGCGCCGGCAACGACACACTCAGAGGCGGCGCCGGCAACGACACCTATGGGGTCGATGCCGCCGGCGACCTCGTCATCGAGAACGCCGCCGAGGGGACCGACACGATCCAGACCACGCTGGCGAGCTACACGCTCGGCGCCAATGTCGAGAACCTCACCTTCACCGGCACCGGCGCGTTCGCCGGCACCGGCAACACCCTGGCCAACCTCATCGTCGGCGGCAGCGGCAGCGACACGCTGAACGGCGGCTCCGGCAATGACACACTCGACGGCGGCGCCGGCGGCGACACGCTGATCGGCGGCCTCGGCAACGACGTCTTCATCGTCGACAGCGCCGGAGACAGCGTGGTCGAGAACGCCTCCGAGGGCCTCGACGAGGTCCGCACCACGCTCGGCAGCTACACGCTCGGCGCCAATGTCGAGAACCTCACCGGCACGGCGACCACGGGGCAGATCCTGACGGGCAACGCCCTCGCCAACACCATCACCGGCGGTGCCGGCAACGACGCCCTCGACGGCGGCGACGGCAACGACGTGCTCGACGGTCGCGGCGGTGACGACACCCTGACCGGCGGCCTCGGCGCCGATACCTACTATGTCGACTCCATCGGCGACGTGATCGTCGAGGCCGCCGTCGGCGGCTCCGACACGGTCATCACCACCCTGGCCGGCTACACGCTGATCACCGGTGTCGAGAACCTGACTTATGCCGGCACCGGCGCCTTCACCGGCACGGGCAACAGCGCCGCCAACGTCCTGACCGGCGGATCCGGCAACGATGTGCTCAGCGGCAGCGGCGGTGCCGACACGCTGAACGGGGGCGGCGGCAACGACACGCTCGACGGCGGCACCGGCAATGACACGCTGATCGGCGGCGCCGGCAATGACGTCTATGTCGTCGACGCCGTCGGCGACGTGGTCACGGAGAATGCCGGCGAGGGCACCGACGAGATCCGCACCACGCTCGCCGTCATCGCGGCGCTGGCGGCCAATGTCGAGAACCTCACCTATACCGGCACCGCGGCCTTCGCCGGCACCGGCAACGGCCTCGACAACGTCATCACCGGCAGCAGCGGCAACGACACGCTCACCGGCGACGCCGGCAACGACAGGCTCGATGGCGGGGCCGGCAACGACACGCTGCTCGGTGGTACCGGCGACGAT
>NZ_JAUSVX010000027.1 GCF_030814995.1 Labrys wisconsinensis
GAGAACCGGCCGGTCTCGATCACGGTCGGCAGCACGACCTCGACCTTCGTCTACGGGCCCGACGGAGGGCGGCTGAAGAAGATCACCAAGGCCGCACCGCGGGGCTGCCCAGGAGCCGGGCCGACGGAGACGACGCTCTACGCCTTCGGCGACGAGCGTGTCACCTATGCCGGCTCGTCCTTCGCCTGCGTGCCGACAACGCCGACCTGGATCACCTATCCGACCTCGACCACCAAGCGCGAGGCCATCCCCGGCCAGGCGGCGACGACCTATCTCCTGCTGAAGGACCATCTCGGCTCGGTGCGGGTGGTGGCGGATGCGGCGATGGGTGCCCTGGTCTCATCCTCGAGCTACGCGCCCTTCGGCTTCCAGCGCGCCGGCACGACCTCGACGGCGACGCGCGAGAGCCGAGCCTATATCGACCAGGTGCAGGACGAGACCGGGCTGCTCTACCTCAATGCCCGCTATTACGACCCGAAGGTTGCCCGCTTCATCTCGCCCGACTGGTGGGATCCGACGCAGGACGGCGTCGGCACCAATCGCTATGCCTATGCCGCCAACGATCCGGTGAACGTCAGCGACCCATCCGGTCACAAGATGGGTGATCCGGGCCGTGTCGACATGCATGCGGGCGACGGTGGGGTGGGCGATTATAGCGGGGGTGGAGGAGGTGGGGGAGGCGGAGGAGGCGGTGGTGGGGTTGATTCTTCGTCGCCTGGAGACGACGTGACGTACAATGACACCGCCGCGGGCTTTGCAGCAAATCCTAGAAATAGGTGGAACGGTGGGTTCTTCGCCGCGCTCTTTAGTGGTGGTCCAAAGGATATTGCAAAGCCAAATTACGGTTGGTTTGGGTTTGATACCGGCTCTATATTTGGATTTCAGCGAGCTAGCGCGCTATATATGAGCGTATTGTCTCGTGGATATGGATCATTTACTCCACATACAATTGCAGAAACTGTACTTGGGATCCCCGGGAAGGGAGGATTTCTAACAATGGACAGGGCAGCAATTGCAATTCTTAAGGTAGTCAACCCAATTTCGATTGAAAAAAATGTTGAAATTGGCGGTATGTTATATCAAGAAAAGAATGGATACTATACTTATACATCTCCTGTTGTCGGATGGTCTACCGGTGTTGCATATTTTACATACGCAAATCTACCGGACGGTGCAAGAATAACGGGAAGTTATCACACGCACGCAAATTATTCCATAAATGTGAAAGGGGATGCTGTTGCTACGGGGAATCCATTGCAAGATGACTACGATTCTGATCATTTTTCGCCAGACGATCTTGACCAAATAAGGGAACATCAGGCCGATTTTGACACAGATTACACTGGATATCTCGCGACACCAGGTGGCATCATGCGTTACTATACGCCATACAAGGATGATGAAGGAACGCTTAACCCATGAGATTTAAGCTGTTCGGTTGGATTGTCGCAGTTCTCGTTGTGATTTTGGCTCGTTGTCCTGCAGTTGGGGCGAATAGTATGACAACTATATCTGGAGAAACATACCGATTCATCGAGGTAGCTGTGGGAGAAATGCGCAGGAGAGGGTTGGAAGTTGAGAGATATGATATAATTATTCCAGAAAAAAAAGAGAATGATATTGTCATGATACGCTTTTCACCACCGCGTGTTGATGGTGTGACCCGTTTTGGGGGCGGAATTGGAATAAAAATCCAACGAGACAATATGCAAATTATATCTACTCAATTTTATAAGTAGTCATTGTATTGTCGATTGGCCTTTCACGCTCGCATGAAAAGGCAATTTTCGACCATCGGTTGCAAGGTCGCAATGGATCTACTGGATCGACTCTAACGCTTGTTTCCCTCGATTGACGGCAGCGAGGACGCGGTCTGGATCGGCGGTCCAGACGAAGGGCTTTGGGTTTGCATTGGTCTCTTCGATGAAGCGGTTGATGGCGGCCTGGAGCTCGACGAGGGAATGGAAGACGCCTCGTTTCAAGCGCCGTCTGGTGAGCTTGGCGAAGAAGCCCTCGACGGCATTGAGCCAGGAGGCTGAGGTGGGCGTGAAGTGGAAGGTCCAGCGTGGGTGGCTGACGAGCCAGGCGCGGACCTTGGGATGCTTGTGGGTGGCGTAGTCGTCGACGATGGCATGGACGAGCTTGCCGGCCGGCACCTGCGCCTCGACGGTGTTGAGGAAGCGGATGAACTCCTGGTGACGGTGGCGCTGCATGTTGCGACCGATCACCGTGCCGTCGATGAGGTTGAGGGCAGCAAACAGGGTGGTGGTGCCGTTGCGCTTGTAGTCATGCGTCATGGTGCCGGCGCGCCCTTTCTTCATGGGCAGCCCGGGCTGGGTACGGTCGAGGGCCTGGATCTGGCTCTTCTCGTCGACGGAGAGCACGATGGCGTGAGCCGGCGGGTCGACATAGAGGCCGACGATGTCCCTGAGCTTGTCGGCGAACTTGGGATCCTTCGACAGCTTGAAAGCGCGGATGTGGTGGGGAGCGAGTTGGTGGGCTTCCAGGATGCGCTGCACCGAGCGCAGGCTGACGCCGGCGGCCGTGGCCAGCATGCGGCCCGTCCAGTGGGTCGTCTCGCCCGGTGGCGGCCCGAGGACAAGGTCGACGACGCGCTGGACCGTGTCGGGCGGCAGCGGCGGCTTGCCGGGCGGCCGGGTCTTGTCGCGCAACAGCCCGTCGACGCCCTCGGCCATGAAGCGGGCCTGCCAACGCCAGACCACGGGCTTGGACCTGCCCGACCGGCGCATGATCTCGAAAGTGCCGCAGCCCTCGGCCGTGGCCAGGATGATCTGCGCCCGCCAGACGTGCTTTTGCGGTGTGTTGCGATCCGAGACGATCGCCTCCAGCCGACGGCGATCCTCGGAAGTGACTGCGACGATGATGCCTGTTCTCATCCCAACAGCTTGGACCGCTTCCTGCGATTTGGGAATCGCCCGAATGAATCAGACCACTAGCGGCGAAGTGAAGGCTGGCCATCTGCAGCCTCGCTCTGCTTACCAAGACGTAAGTCTTGGCATCGCTCTCTTCTCGAATTTGTTCGGTTTTTACTTCTTATCAACGCTATCGGCGAGTCCTGACAATTTTCAAACCGAGATGTTTCTTTAATATAATTGCAGTCCGTGTCCAGTTTGTATTTAAACTTTACTATAGTAACTTTACGGAATATCTTGCGCTTATAGGCTAATTCTCAAGAGATTTTGATTTGTATAATCTGGCGCTTGCGATTGGTCCGGAGCAAAGCGCGTTTGGAGCGAAACGCTGCTTTGTCTAATTCTTCCTTTCGATGCGTCTTTGTGATTCGTGGCTATTCCGCCCAATCGCAAATCGCTCTAACAGGCTGTTGAAAGAATCGTTTGTTCATGGGGCGTAACCGAATCCGATCGTGAGTGGGCGTGAATCGAAGTGTGAACCTCCTTCGCTTTTTAATGATCTGCAAAAGGAGTGGGTCAATGGGTGTTGGATACCAAGTCTCAGCCCTGCATCGGATCGGCTACGCCGAGCCCGTTGAAAGCGTGGAAACTGAAAAGCTAAACCCTTCGGACTTTGTTGGCTTTCTTCTCCGAGGAGCCGGTATCTCAAGTCGCATGGGAGCAGTAAATCTTCATTATCCATCAATTTCTGATATTAAAAGATGGAGATCTGCATTAAATTCCAAATATAAATCTCAATTGCAAGAAAATATATCATGGGATGAGGATGATGAATTTTCTAAGTCGGAAGATATTTCATCGACATCAGATATTATGCTTATGTATGTGGCTGCGATTATAGATAAATATAGTGTTTCGGAAGCTTGTTCTCTGATTAAAGAGGGGAGGCCGCCATATTCGAACTTGGAGGACGTGTTGACCGGAGCTAAGTATCGCGGCTTCGGTGGAAACTTCCCTCAATTGTTGTTAGGCGCTAGGTATTGGCTTCCGTTTAAGCAGCACTTGATGCTAGAGGACGCGAATTGGCTCGGTCGTACGGAACGCTATGGTTCTATTTTTCAATTGAACGAAGAAGTGAAAGAAGTAAAAAAGTTCATTAAAATTGCCGATCCGGATGCAACAAAATGGACTTCTGATAAAGAAACACCGCGAGATAATATTCTCGGCGCTGCCTGGCAGGCTAGCGACACAATTTTTCGCCTTGGATCCATTGCGTTGACACGTCATCTTCCGCTATGGCGGACGAGTTAGAGTGGAATCCGGTCATGTTGCATCGGATCCGTAATTGCTCACTGGCAGTCGGGGTGCGGTGAATTGGCAGTTCCGCGCCCGACGCAAAGGGCAACGGCGGTATGTACAGAGGGTAATCGGCTGACAGTGCCGCATTGAGCGGGCGGTGTCAGGGGTGGACTGCACCCCTTGATTGAGACAGAGGAATGCGGTGACAAGGCTCCAAGGACCGGGTCATGTCGAAGCAATCAGAGTGTGTGTTCTCGGCAACCTTCAAGGCGGCGGTCGCGCAGATGGAGGCCGGGCGCAAGGTTGCGCCATTGGCGAGGGAGTTGGGCGTCGCGCGGCAGTCGCTCTATCGCTGGCATGCGGCGTGGCGTGCCGAGGGTATTGCTGGATTTGGCAAGCGGCCGGGGCGCAAGCCGGGGGGCAAACGGGCGGGCGCCCCAGGCACTGACGATAGAAGGTGTCGAGGAAACGGCTGGAGACGGCCCGCAGGACAAGGCAGCCTTGCCGCCGGATGATGTGCTCGCGCAAGCAGCGGCGCGGATTGCCGAGTTGGAACGGATCATCGGCCAACAGCAGGTCATCATTGCAACGCCCTGAGGTGGCGGACCGGCCGGCCGCCGGCGACCGCCTGGGCGGCGTGGGCGATGGCATTCTCGTCGATGCCGAAATGGCGGAACAGGTCCTGGACGCTGCCGGTCTGGCCGAAATGCTCGACGCCGAGCGCCTTGACCCGGTGGCCGTAGACGCCGCCGAGCCAGGCCAGCGTGGCGGGATGGCCGTCGACCACGGTCACCAGCCCGCACTCGCGCGACAGCGGCGCCAGCAGGCGCTCGACATGGCTCGCGGCATGGCCGGCGCCGCGCTGGCGGGCGTGCTCGGCGGCGTGCCAGCCGGCATTGAGCCGGTCCGCCGAGGTGACGGCGAGCACGCCGACATCGCGCCGGTCCTCGGCGATCAGCCCGGCGGCGGCGATGGCCTCGGGCGCCACCACGCCCTGATAGGCGATGATCACCTCAGCGTTCGGCCCGGGCCGGCGCAGCCAGTAGCCGCCGTTGACGATGTCGGCGGCCAGCTCGGGCGTCGCCGCGCGCTGGATCTGGTCGATCGGCCGGGTGGAGAGGCGCAGATAGACCGAGCCGCCGGTCTGGTCGCGCAGCCAGGTGTCGGGATCGGGCGCCCGGTCGCCGTCGCGCTGCATGTAGTCGAAGGCCCAGCGCATGACGATGGCGAGCTCGTCGACGAAGGCCGGCTCGAAGGCGGCGAGACCGTCCTGGGCCATGCCGATGAGAGGCGTCGCAATCGACTGGTGCGCCCCGCCTTCCGGCGCCAGCGCCACGCCGGAGGGCGTCGCCACCACCATGAAGCGGGCGTCCTGGTAGCAGGCATAGTTCAGGGCATCGAGGCCGCGCTGGATGAAGGGGTCGTAGAGCGTGCCGATCGGCAGGAGCCGCTCGCCGTTGATCGCGTGCGACAGGCCCAGCGCAGAGAGCAGGATGAACAGGTTCATCTCGGCGATGCCGAGCTCGATGTGCTGGCCGCGCGCCGAGAACTCCCAGGCGAAGGTGGAGGGGATCTTCTCCTTGCGGAAGGTGTCGGCCATCTCCTCGCGCGCGAACAGGCCGCGGCGGTTGACCCAGCCGCCGAGATTGGTCGAGACGGTCACGTCGGGCGAGGCGGTGACGACGCGGTCGGCGAGGGCATGCTCGGTGCCGGCGAGGTCGTTGAGGAGGATGCCGAAGCCCTGCTGCGTCGACATGACCGGCGCCGGACGCCAGGGCAGGGCCTCGGGCACCGGCACCTTGGCGGCGGCGAGGCGCCGCCGGCCCTTCTGGACGAAGGGCACGCGGTCGAGGCAGGCCTGCATCGCCGCCGGCTCGAGCGGCAGGCCCTCGAAGCGGTCCCATTCATGGCCCGGCCGGATCGCCATGCGCTCGCGGAAGGCCTCCATCTGCGCCGCGGTCATCAGGCCGGCATGGTTGTCCTTGTGGCCCTGGAAGGGCAGGCCGAAGCCCTTGATGGTGTAGGCGATGAAGCAGGTCGGGCGGTCATGGCTCCCTGCCGCCTCGAAGGCCCGCAGCAGGACCGGCAGGTCGTGTCCGGCGAGGTTGGTCATCAGCCGCGCCAGCTCCTCGTCGGAGCGGGCGTCGATCAGGCGCGTCACCGCACCCTGGTCGCCGATCTCGTCGGCGAGCCGTCTGCGCCAGGCGGCGCCGCCCTGGTAGCACAGCGCGGCGTAGAGCTGGTTGGGGCAGCGGTCGATCCAGCCGCGAAGCTTCTCGCCGCCGGGCTCGGCGAAGGCTGCTTCCAGGAGCGAGCCGTATTTGAGGATGACGACGTCCCAGCCGAAGCCGCGGAAGATCGATTCGAAGCGCTCCCACAGCCCTTCGCGCACCACGGCGTCGAGCGACTGCCTGTTGTAGTCGACCACCCACCAGCAATTGCGGATGCCCTGCTTCCAGCCCTCCAGCAGCGCCTCGAAGATGTTGCCCTCGTCCATCTCCGCGTCGCCGACCAGCGCCACCATGCGCCCTTCCGGCCAGCTGCCCCAGCCCTTGGCCTTGACGTAGTCCTGCACCAGCGCGGCGAACAGCGTCTGCGCCACCCCGAGCCCGACCGAGCCGGTGGAGAAGTCGACGTCGTCGACATCCTTGGTGCGCGAGGGATAGGACTGGGCGCCCTGATAGGCGCGGAACGCCTCCAGCTTCTCCCGGGTCTGCAGGCCGAACATGTAGTTGAGGGCGTGGAAGATCGGCGAGGCGTGCGGCTTGACCGCGACCCGGTCCTGCGGCCTGAGCACCGCGCCGTAGAGCGCGGTCATGATCGTCGCCAGCGAGGCCGAGGAGGCCTGGTGGCCGCCGATCTTCAGGCCGTCGGCAGTGTCGCGCAGATGGTTGGCGTGGTGGATCATCCAGGACGACAGCCACAGCGCCTTGCGCTCGAGCGCCGCGAGGAAGGCAAGCGACGGATGGCTCATGCTGGGGTTCCCCGGTGCGGCCGTTGTCCTCTCCGGCCTCGTGCCGCAAGCGTCTCACAGGGGCTTGTCGTCCTCAACGCGAAAGCGTAGCGGTTTCATCCTATTTCATGCGATCAAGACAGCAATATTGGCGGATCCTGCCAATATCGTGGCTCAGCCGAGCGGGAGTGCAAGCGATGCAGCTGGATGCGGCCGACCGGAAGATCCTGGCCTCGCTGCAGGCCGACGGGCGCATGACCATCCAGGCGCTGTCGGAGGAGATCGGGCTCTCGCCCTCGCCCTGCCTCCGGCGGGTGCGCCTGATGGAGGACGGCGGCGTCATCAAGGGCTATGTCGCCGTGGTCGACCAGAAGGCGGTGGGCCTGCCGGTCTCTGTGTTCATCTCGATCAAGCTGGAGCGGCAGAAGGACGAGGAGCTCGACCGCTTCGGCGCCGCCATCCGGTCCTGGCCGGAGGTGCTGGAGTGCTATCTCATGACCGGCCAGCGCGACTTCCTGCTGCGCGTCGTCTGCGCGGACCTCGCCGCCTACGAGACTTTCCTGCGCGAGAAGCTCACGCGCATCGACAACGTCTCCTCGATCGAATCGAGCTTCGCTCTGGCGCAGGTGAAATACACCAACGTCCTGCCGATCGGGCCGTGAGGCCGGGTCAGGACGCCTGCAGGCGCGTTCCGGCAAAGCCGGCGGCGGCCAGACGGGTGCACAGGTCCGCCCATTCGCAATCGGCGCAGGCGGCGCGGGAGGTGCCGGCGGCGAAGGCCGCGCGCAAGGTGTCCAGCAGCGCCGGATCGAGGCTGAGGACCTCGCCGGGGGCGAGGGGGCGCCGCAGGATCTCGGCCGAGGCCGCCAAGGCCAGCGCATCGCGCCGGGTCACGCGGTCGAGATGGCAATGGGGCGCCGCCTCCCGCAGCAGCGGGGCGCAGACATCGTCGGGACCGGCGACGAGCAGGATGTCCTCGCCGGCGCCGAGCCGTTCGACGATGCGGTCGTAATTGTCGCAGAAGGCAGGGGTGTAGCCCCTGCCGGCATAGGTCAGCATGCAGAGCAGGTGATGGCCCCGCAGCCGGACGGTCATGCCGCCTGGCGGCCGCGCCGGGCGGCCTCGAGGGCGGCGACGGCGAGGGCGGACTTCAGCACCGACCCGAACAGGAAGGGCGTGAGGCCCTTGGCGACGGCGATGTCGGCGCCGAAGAGGAAGGCGAGCCAGGCGACGCCGAAGGCGAAGAGCACGACATGGCCGAGCACCATGGCGAGGGCGGACAGGGCGAGCCTGCCGGCGGTCCAGCCGCGCTCGGCCAGCCAGCCGACCAGGGCGGCGGCGAAGACGAAGCCGACGAGGTAGCCGGCGGTGGACCAGACCGCGTAGAGGGTCTTGAACTCGGCCAGGACGGGCAGGCCGAGCGCGGCCTCGCCGAGCCAGGCCAGCACGGTCAGCGCCCCGAGGCGCCAGCCATAGAGCGCGCCGATGGCGAGGACCGCGAAGGTCTGCATGGTCATCGGCACCGGAATCATCGGGATCGAGATCCACGACGACACCGCCAGGAACAGCGTGCCGACGAGCACCGCCACCGCCTTGTGCAGCACGGGGCGGCCGTCGAGGCGCAGGGGGACGAAGGCTTGGGGCGCGGCGGTCGCCATGGCAACACTCCGATGCGGGCTGAGGTTCGACACGAACCTGTCACGCCGGGCCGGCCGCGTCCAGATGCCCCGCGTCTTTCCTCCCCGCGTCTTTCCATCGCCGGCTGCGCCGCTTAGAAGGGATCGCATCTTCCGCATCGGGCCGCCGCCATGTCCTATCCCCACGTCCCCCTGTTTCCCCTCGGCAAGGACGAGACGCCCTTCCGCAAGCTGACATCGGAGGGCGTGCGGGTGGAGCAGCTCGGCGCGCGCGAGATGCTGGTGGTCGAGGGGGAGGCGCTGCGGCAGCTGGCCGAGCAGGCCTTCGTCGACATCAACCACCTCTTGCGGCCGGGGCATCTGGCGCAGCTGAAAAAGATCCTCGACGATCCGGAGGCGACCGACAATGACCGCTTCGTCGCCTACGACCTTCTGAAGAATGCCAACATCGCCGCCGGCGGCGTGCTGCCGATGTGCCAGGACACCGGCACGGCCATCGTCATGGCCAAGAAGGGCCGCTTCGTGTGGACCGATGGCGAGGACGAGGGCGCGATCGCGCAGGGCATCCGCGACGCCTACGAGAAGAAGAACCTGCGCTATTCCCAGCTCGCGCCGCTGGCCATGTTCGAGGAGAAGAACACCAAGACCAATCTCCCCGCGCAGATCGACATCAGCGCCGAGGGCGAGGAGGCCTACAAGTTCCTGTTCGTGGCCAAGGGCGGCGGCTCGGCCAACAAGACCTTCCTCTATCAGGCGACGCCTTCGATCCTGACGCCCGAGCGCATGCTGGCCTTCCTGAAGGAGAAGATCCTCACCCTCGGCACCGCCGCCTGCCCGCCCTATCACCTCGCCGTCGTGATCGGCGGCACCTCGGCCGAGCTCACCCTCAAGGCGGTGAAGCTCGCCTCGGCCCGCTATCTCGACACGCTGCCGACGGCCGGCTCCGAGCTCGGCCATGCCTTCCGCGACCTGGAGATGGAAGCCGAGGTGCACAGGCTGACGCAGGCGCTCGGCGTCGGCGCCCAGTTCGGCGGCAAGTATTTCTGCCACGACGTGCGTGTCATCCGCCTGCCGCGCCACGGCGCCAGCCTGCCGATCGGCCTCGGCGTCTCCTGCTCGGCCGACCGCCAGGCGCTCGGCAAGATCACGCGCGAGGGCATCTTCCTGGAGGAGCTGGAGCGCAATCCCGCCCGCTTCATGCCGGAGATCGACGAGGCGAGCCTCGGCGGCGACGTGGTGCGCATCGACCTCAGCCGGCCGATGCCGGAGATCCTGGAAACCTTGTCGAGGAACCCGATCCGCACCCGCGTCTCGCTCAGCGGCCCGATGATCGTCGCCCGCGACCTCGCCCATGCCAAGCTGCGCGAGCGGCTGGAGGCCGGGGGCGGGCTGCCCGACTACATCAAGAATCATCCGGTCTACTATGCCGGCCCGGCCAAGACGCCAGTAGGCTATGCCTCCGGCTCCTTCGGGCCGACCACGGCCGGGCGCATGGACGGCTATGTCGACCAGTTCCAGGCCGCCGGCGGCTCGATGGTGATGCTGGCCAAGGGCAACCGCTCGCGCGAGGTGCGGGAGGCCTGCGCCAAGCACGGCGGCTTCTATCTCGGCTCGATCGGCGGCCCGGCGGCGCGCCTGGCGCAGGACTGCATCCGCAAGGTCGAGGTGCTGGAATATCCCGAGCTCGGCATGGAGGCGGTCTGGCGCATCGAGGTGGAGGATTTCCCGGCCTTCATCGTCGTCGACGACAAGGGGAATGATTTCTTCAAGGAGCTGAACCTGGGGTGAGTGTGGGCCCTGAGGCTGTATGGGCCGGTGCCGACCGGTCTCTGGTGGGCACGGAATCTCTATCTGGCGGAGACGAGAGATATCTGGCTGAACAACCGGATTGGGACGGACCTCGCCGGATAGGCTCTAGCCGTGATGCCAGTGGTCAGCATTGCCGCTTCATGCGCGATGAGAATGGTGGGAGACGGATCCCAAGGGATCCGTTCGTCATACATCGCGCCGGCTGAACATCCAGCTCTCAGCCAGACATTCAAATGTCTGATCCTTCAGATAGAACAGGAAATGGCGTCGGGCTTCGGTTTGCGACGAGACGAGACGCCAGTCGGTTGGCTGGAGGCGGACTGCGTCGTCGCCTGCAATTTCGTAAAATTCACCCCAAGTCGGGGCTAGATGGCTATATCGGCATTGGCCAAGATACCAACCTTCGTCGTTCGTGGATCCGAGCCGCCATCGAGTGCAATTGAAGAAGATCAATTCGGCCGCTTCTCCCTCGCGCGCTTCATACGCCCAGGGATTTAGAAAGAAGCTCAAATGGACTTGTCGACCGACGACCTTGACGTTCGGCTCTGGAGCGCTGGGCTCCGCATTCCAGCCACGATTGAGTTGGTGAAACGTTGGATCGGCCATTCGCGGAGCCTCTCGCCCTCAAATGCCGGATTCCACCAAAAGCAGTGGTTGGCGTCCAGGGTGACCGGCTCTCTCAACCATCGGGCTCATCGGTTGCTTCCGGGGTCGGCGAGAACAAAAAAAGAACTTGCGCGAAAAAGAACAAAATGCGTACATATCGCAGGTGACGAATCCGTCCACGCTTGGTAGGGAACCTCAGCAATGAGTCAGGCACAGCTGCGTTTGGTCGAAGGGGTTTCCATGGACAAGACGAAGGCGCTCGACGCGGCCCTCTCGCAGATCGAGCGTGCGTTCGGCAAAGGTTCGATCATGCGGCTCGGCAAGGGCTCGAAGTCGCTGGAGATCGAGACGATCTCGACCGGCTCGCTCGGTCTCGACATCGCGCTGGGCGTCGGCGGCCTGCCCAAGGGGCGCGTCATCGAGATCTACGGGCCGGAATCCTCCGGCAAGACCACGCTGGCGCTGCAATGCGTCGCCGAAGCCCAGAAGAAGGGCGGTGCCTGCGCCTTCATCGACGCCGAGCATGCGCTCGACCCGGTCTATGCCCGCAAGCTCGGCGTCAATCTCGACGACCTGCTGATCTCGCAGCCCGACACCGGCGAGCAGGCGCTGGAGATCTGCGACACGCTGGTGCGTTCCGGCGCCATCGACATCATCGTCATCGATTCCGTCGCGGCCCTCACGCCGAAGGCCGAGATCGAGGGCGAGATGGGCGAGTCCCAGCCCGGCCTGCAGGCGCGGCTGATGAGCCAGGCCCTGCGCAAGCTGACCGCCTCCATCGGCCGCTCCAACACGATGGTGATCTTCATCAACCAGATCCGCATGAAGATCGGCGTGATGTATGGCAGCCCGGAGACCACGACCGGCGGCAACGCCCTGAAGTTCTACGCCTCCGTCCGCCTCGACATCCGCCGCATCGGCGCGATCAAGGAGCGCGACGAGGTCACCGGCAACCAGACCCGCGTCAAGGTGGTCAAGAACAAGGTCGCCCCGCCCTTCAAGCAGATCGAGTTCGACATCATGTATGGCGAGGGCGTGTCCAAGGTCGGCGAGCTCATCGACCTCGGGGTACGGGCCGGCGTGGTGGAGAAGTCCGGCGCCTGGTTCTCCCACGAGAGCCAGCGCCTCGGCCAGGGCCGCGAGAACGCCAAGCAGTTCCTCAAGGACAATCCCGACGTCGCCAACCGGATCGAGGCGGCGATCCGCCAGAATGCCGGCCTGATCGCCGAGCGCATCCTGGAGAATGTCGACCCGTCGGAGGCCGATGCGGACGAGTGACGTCGTCTCGTCCCGGCGTCTGAGCAGGCTCTCCCGAGCCTGCCTGCACCCGGGGGGCCAGCCAGCATCGATCTTGCATGGAAGGTGCGCGATCGAGCGTCGGTTGAAGCCGGGAGAAGCTGCCTCGTCGAACCCGCCGGACATTCCGGCGGGTTTTGCCGTTTCGACGATCCTCGACAGGGACCGAGCGCGCCGTTACAACGCGCCTCGACAATGAGACAACCGGCGTTCACCGGTACGGACAGGCGTAGCAGGCCATGAGCGGCGTCAACGAGATACGGTCCACCTTCCTCGACTATTTCGGGCGCAACGGCCACGAGGTCGTCGCGTCCTCGCCGCTGGTGCCGCGCAACGACCCGACCTTGATGTTCACCAATGCCGGGATGGTGCAGTTCAAGAACGTCTTCACCGGCATGGAGAAGCGGCCCTATTCGCGGGCGGCGACCAGCCAGAAATGCGTGCGCGCCGGCGGCAAGCACAACGACCTCGACAATGTCGGCTATACCGCGCGCCACCACACCTTCTTCGAGATGTTGGGGAACTTCTCCTTCGGCGACTATTTCAAGGAGCGGGCGATCGAGCTCGCCTGGACGCTGATCACCCGCGACTTCGGCCTGCCCAAGTCCCGCCTGATGGTCACGGTGTTCTCCGAGGACGACGACGCGCACGCCCTGTGGAAGAAGATCGCCGGCCTCTCCGACGACAAGATCGTGCGCATCCCGACCTCCGACAATTTCTGGCGCATGGGCGATACCGGTCCCTGCGGCCCGTGCTCGGAAATCTTCTACGACCATGGCGAGGGCATCTGGGGCGGCCCCCCCGGTTCGCCCGAGGCGGACGGCGACCGCTTCATCGAGATCTGGAACCTGGTCTTCATGCAGTACGAGGAGCAGGCGGGCGGGCGCGTCGACCTGCCGCGGCCCTCGATCGACACCGGCATGGGCCTGGAGCGCATCGCCGCGGTGCTGCAGAACAAGCACAACAATTACGACATCGACCTGTTCCAGGCGCTGATCCGCGCCTCGGTGGAGGTGATCGGCGTGCCGGCGGACGCCGTCCATGTCGCCAGCCACCGGGTGATCGCCGACCATCTGCGCGCTTCCTCCTTCCTGGTCGCCGACGGCGTGCTGCCCTCGAACGAGGGGCGCGGCAACGTGCTGCGCCGCATCATGCGCCGCGCCATGCGCCATGCCTCGCTGCTCGGCGCCAAGGACCCGGTGATGTGGAAGCTGGTGCCGGCGCTGGTGCGCGAGATGGGCGCCGCCTATCCCGAGCTCGTCCGGGCCGAGCCGCTGATCACCGAGACGCTGCGGCTGGAGGAGAAGAGCTTCCACCGCACCCTCGAGCGCGGCCTCGCCCTGCTCGACGCCGAGGCGGGCAAGCTCGGCGACGGCCAGGTGCTGTCGGGCGAGGTCGCCTTCACCCTCTACGACACCTACGGCTTCCCGCTCGACCTGACGCAGGACGCGCTGCGCGCGCGCAACATCACGGTGGACGAGGAGTCCTACCGGCAGGCGATGGAGCGCCAGAAGGTCAAGGCGCGGGCGGCCTGGGCCGGCTCCGGGGATGCCGCGACCGAGGCGGTCTGGTTCCCGATCCGCGAGAGCGCCGGCGCCACCGAGTTCCTCGGCTACGAGACCGAGACGGCCGAGGGCGTCGCCGTGGCGCTGGTGCGCGACGCAAAGCCGGTGGAGAGCCTCTCGGCCGGCGAGAGCGGCTTCCTCGTCCTCAACCAGACGCCGTTCTACGGCGAGTCCGGCGGCCAGGTCGGCGATACCGGCACGGTCGGGGCGGCCGGCCTGAAGGCCGTCGTCACCGACACGCACAAGAAGCTCGGCGACCTCTTCGTCCATGCCGTGACGGTGGAGGAGGGGAGGCTGACGATCGGCCAGGCGCTCGAGCTCGCCGTCGACCACCGGCGGCGCTCGGCCATCCGCGCCAACCATTCGGCCACGCATCTCCTGCACGAGGCGCTGCGCCTCACGCTCGGCGACCATATCGCCCAGAAGGGCTCGCTGGTCTCGCCCGAGCGGCTGCGCTTCGACTTCTCCCATCCCAAGCCGATCACCGACGAGGAGCTCGCCGAGGTCGAGGATCTCGCCAACGCCATCGCGCTGCAGAACGGCCCGGTCGTGACGCGGCTGATGAGCCAGGAGGACGCGATCACCTCCGGGGCGCGGGCGCTGTTCGGCGAGAAATACGGCGACGAGGTGCGCGTGGTCTCGATGGGGCAGGGCCTGCCCGGCTCGAACAAGGGCTGGTCGGTCGAGCTGTGCGGCGGCACCCATGTGGCGCGCACCGGCGATATCGGGCTGGTGCGCATCGTCTCGGAGAGCGCCGTCGCCGCCGGGGTGCGCCGCATCGAGGCGCTGACCGCCGATGCGGCGCGTCACCATCTCGGCCAGGAGAGCCGCCTGCTGCACGGCCTCGCCGACCTCCTGCGCGTGCCCATCCACGAGGCCGGCGAGCGCCTGACCCATGTGCTGGAGGAGCGGCGCAAGCTGGAGCGCGAGCTCACCGATGCCCGCAAGAAGCTGGCGATGGGGGGTGGTGGTGGCGGCGCCAACGGCGTGCGCGAGGCCGGCCGCTTCAAGGTGCTGGCCAAGGCGGTATCGGGCGTCGAGCTGCGCGACCTCAAGGCGCTGGCCGACGAGGGCAAGAAGCAGGTCGGCTCGGGGGTCGTCGCCATCGTCGCCACCGGCGAGGACGGCCGTGCCGGCCTGGTGGTCGGCGTCACCGAGGACCTGACCGGCTCGCTCAACGCGGTCGACCTGGTGCGCCGCGGCTCCGAGGCGCTGGGCGGCAAGGGCGGCGGCGGCCGTCCCGACCTGGCGCAGGCCGGCGGCCCGGACGGCTCGAAGGCCGAGGCGGCGCTCGACGCCATCCTCGCGGCCGTCGCGGCAGCCTGACGCCATGGCCAAGCCGCAGCAGCCTGTTCCCAACTGGATGAAGCCGCTCTGGGTGCGGCTGGCCTTCGTGATCGCGCCAGCCGCCTGGGCGGCGATGGAGGCCCTCAACGGGCAGACCATGTGGGCCGCGATGTTCGGCGCCGCCGCGCTCTGGGGCCTGTGGACGCTGGTGGTGAAGTTCGAGCCGGACGACACGTCGAAGGACGGCACTCCGGAGGCCTGAGCGCCGGCCGCGGACGGGATTGCCGGGCCGACAATCGTCCATCCCGGTCGGCATGCGCCGCCGCGGCGGCGCATGCTCGCGTGGGGCGGGCGCCGGCGGCGCCCGCGACGGGCCTCAGCCCATGGCCACCTTGAGGTTCTCGTCGATCTTGTCGAGGAAGCCGGTGGTCGAGAGCCATTTCTGCTCCGGGCCGACCAGCAGGGCGAGGTCCTTGGTCATGAAGCCGTTCTCCACCGTGCTGACGCAGATCGTCTCCAGCGTCGAGGCGAAGCGGGCGAGATCGGCATTGCCGTCGAGCTTGGCGCGATGGGCGAGGCCGCGGGTCCAGGCGAAGATCGAGGCGATGGAGTTGGTCGAGGTCTCCTTGCCCTTCTGATGCTCGCGGTAATGGCGCGTCACCGTGCCGTGGGCGGCTTCCGCCTCCACCGTCTTGCCGTCGGGGGTCAGCAGCACCGAGGTCATCAGGCCGAGCGAGCCGAAGCCCTGGGCGACGATGTCGGACTGCACGTCGCCGTCATAGTTCTTGCAGGCCCAGATATAGCCGCCCGACCATTTCAGGGCCGAGGCCACCATGTCGTCGATCAGGCGGTGCTCGTAGGTGAGCTTGCGCTTGTCATATTCGGCCTTGAACTCGGCCTCGAAGATCTCGGCGAAGATGTCCTTGAAGCGCCCGTCATAGACCTTGAGGATGGTGTTCTTGGTCGACAGATACACCGGATAATTGCGCTGCAGGCCGTAGTTGAACGAGGCCCGGGCGAAATCCTTGATCGACTCGTCGAGGTTGTACATGGCGAGCGCCACGCCGGCGCCCGGCGACTTGAACACTTCCTTCTCGATCACCTGCCCGTCCTCGCCGACGAACTTGATGGTCAGCGTGCCCTTGCCGGGCATGCGGAAGTCGGTGGCGCGGTACTGGTCGCCGAAGGCGTGGCGCCCGACGACGATCGGCTGCGTCCAGCCCGGCACCAGGCGCGGCACGTTCTTGCAGATGATCGGCTCGCGGAAGATCACGCCGCCGAGGATGTTGCGGATGGTGCCGTTGGGCGATTTCCACATCTCCTTCAGCGAGAACTCCTTCACCCGCGCCTCGTCGGGGGTGATGGTGGCGCATTTCACCGCCACGCCGCAGCGCTTGGTCGCCTCGGCGGCCTCGACCGTGACCTTGTCGCCGGTGCGGTCGCGATTCTCGATGCCGAGGTCGTAATAGTCGAGGTCGATATCGAGATAGGGGAAGATCAGCTTGTCCTTGATCTGCTGCCAGATGATCCGGGTCATCTCGTCGCCGTCCATGTCGACGACCGGATTGGCCACCTTGATCTTCGCCATCGTGCTCGCGCCTCGCGTCCTTAAGGGGATACGCGGGCTATAGCACCGCCTCGGCGGAGGGAAAAGCGATTGGCGGCGGCTCAGCCGCAGACCTGGCGGGCGCGGTAGACATAGGCTCCCTCGTCCTGGTCCCAGACCTGTTCGATGATGATGCGGCAGGGCGTGGAGGAGGCGTAGCCGTAGGAGGGCAGGAAGCGGCGGGCGCCGCAATCCTCCTCTTGCCGCGCTTCGGCGGCGGTCGCGGCCAGGACGCCGGCGGCGAGGGCGAGAACGAGAGCCGTGATACGCATGACGCTGATCCGCGAAGGTCTGCAGTTGGGATGAGGTGACACTGCACCGGCCGATCCTGTACGACCGTGCCGAATGTCACAGGGAGTTCATGAGGCCGATGCCGCCCGTGGTGATTCTCGTCCGTCCGCAGCTCGCCGAGAATATCGGCATGTGCGCGCGCGCCATGTTGAATTTCGGCCTGACCGAGATGCGCCTCGTCGCCCCGCGCGACGGCTGGCCGAAGAAGGGCGCACGCCAGGCCTCTTCCGGCGCGGCCTCGGTGCTCGACGGAGCCACGCTGTTCGAGACGGTGCAGGAGGCGATCGCCGATCTCAACCGGGTCTACGCCACCACGGCGCGCGAGCGCGGCCAGACGAAGCCGTTCTTCGCCGCCGACGAGGCGGCGGCCGAGATGCGCACCTTGACGGAGGGCGGCTCGCGGGTGGGCGTGCTGTTCGGACCGGAGCGCATGGGCCTGTCCAACGACGATGTCGGCCTCGCCGACGCCGTCATCTCCTTCCCGGTCAATCCCGAATTCTCCTCGATCAACCTGGCGCAGTCGGTGCTGCTGGTCGGCTATGAATGGTGGAAGCTGGTCTCGGGCGGACGGGCGCCCATCGCGCCGACGCGCGTCTCGCCGCCGGCCGAGCGGCGCCACCTCCTCTCCTTCTTCGACTATCTCGAGCGCGAGCTCGACGCCACCGGCTTCCTGACCCCGGCGGAGAAGCGGCCGCTGATGGTGCGCAACCTGCGCAACATCTGGCATCGCCTGGCGATGACCGAGCAGGACGTGCAGACCATGCGCGGCGTCGTCGCGGCGCTGGTGACCGGCCGGCGCGGCGGCCGCTCGGGTCGCGAAAGGCAGGATCCGGAGCCTCGCGACGAATCGTCCGAGGGCTCGCCGGACTGAAAGCCGCCGGTGCGGGCGGCGCCGAAGCGCGGGCGCTTTTTGCAGACCTGGCAACGCTTCGTTCACCCTCTTGGCGTTGAATGGCGCCGAGCCCGATTGGGTACTGCGTACGGGCGCAAGTTTCATGCGGCGATGGGTCCAGACGGTTTCGGGGTGGTGGGGAAGGGACGCCCGCGGGGTCGACCTGCTGGCGGGAAGGGGCTATGCAGCGGCAGTGATGTCCGACCGCGCTCCCACCGTCCTCGTCTTCGATTCGGGCCTTGGCGGCCTGACCGTGTTCTCCGAGCTCCGGACGGCACTGGCCGGAGCCCGCTTCGTCTACGCCGCGGATGACGCCGCCTTCCCCTATGGCGGGCTGCCGGAGGAACGGCTGACGGAGCGGGTCGTCGCGGTGATCGACCGCCTGATCGACCTGCACCACCCCGACATCGTGGTGATCGCCTGCAACACCGCCTCGACCCTGGTGCTGCCGGCGCTGCGCCAGCGCTTCGCCATTCCCTTCGTCGGCACCGTGCCGGCGATCAAGCCGGCCGCGGCGCTGACGCTGAGCGGCCGGGTCGCCGTGCTGGGGACCCCGGGCACGGTGCAGCGCGACTATACCCGCGCCCTGATCGACACCTACGCCGCCGAGGTCGTGGTGACGCTGGTCGGCGCGACCGGGCTGGCCAAGCTGGCCGAAGCCCGCCTCAAGGGCGAGAGCATCGCCGACGAAGCCGTGCTCGCCGAGATCGCGCCCTGCTTCGTCGACCGTGACGGCCGCCGCACCGACGTCGTCACCCTGGCCTGCACCCATTATCCCTTGTTGCTGGACGTGTTCCATCGCGTGGCGCCCTGGCCGGTCACCTGGCTCGATCCGGCGCCGGCCATCGCCCGGCGCACGGCCGACCTGATCGGCCCGTGCCGGCCCGGCGAGCCCGGCGAGGCCCTGGCGGTCTTCACCAGCGGCTCCGGCGTGACCGAGGACCTGCGCACGGCGCTCGGCGGGCTCGGCCTGTCGCGGCTGGTCGTCGAAGCCATGCCGCTGGCGCTGCATTGACGCCGTTCCGGCGCGGCACCGGGCATGGCGGCCCCGCCGCTTGATGACGACGGCTCCTCGACTCATATGGATGGAAAGACAGGTGCGGCTCGCCGTGCCGCGACTGCCACCGGCAGAAGCCCGGCTGCGGCGCGCGGAGCCTTAAAGCTGGAGGCTGCCATGGGCGATGCCGTCACGCCGCCGGCCGTCGACGTGGTCATTGCCGGGGCCGGCCCCACGGGGCTGATGGCGGCGGCTCTGCTGGCCCGCTGCGGTCTGACGCTGCGCATCCTCGACAAGGCTGCCGGGCAGGCGCAGGAATCGCGGGCCTTCGGCGTGCAGGCCCGGTCGATGGAGCTCTTCCTGTCCGTCGGGCTCGCCGATGCCTTCCTCGAGCGCGGCCTGATCGCGTCGGGCGCGCAGATCTTCGTCGACGGCAGGCTCGCGGCGCAGCTCGACTTCGACGATATCGGC
Organism: Labrys wisconsinensis; assembly: GCF_030814995.1. GTDB lineage: Bacteria > Pseudomonadota > Alphaproteobacteria > Rhizobiales > Labraceae > Labrys > Labrys wisconsinensis. Next base: position 19,583 of record NZ_JAUSVX010000027.1, read on the forward strand.
CGGGCCGACACGCCGTACCCGTTCCTGACCATGGTGCCGCAATGGGATGTCGAAGCGATTCTCGTGGAGGATCTGGCGCGGCTGGGGATCGCGGTCGAGCATCGCACCGAGGTGACGGGCTTCAGCCAGTCCGATGAAGCGGTCGCGGTCCGGGCGACCGGTCCGGACGGCGGGGCCTTCACCGTCGAGGCCCGCTATCTCGTCGGCGCCGACGGCGCCCATTCGCTGGTGCGCAAGGCTCTGGGCGCCGATTTCCAGGGCGCGGCCTATCCGCAGGGCTTCCTGCTGGCGGACTGCAAGGTGGAATGGCCCCTCGACTACGATCACTTCAAGGCCTTCCTGCACGAGCGCAACTTCGCGCTCTACCTGCCGCTGCGCGGCGAAAGCTTCTGCCGCATCATCGCGATCGTGCCGGCCGAATCCGACCCGGCGGCGGCCGGCGACCCGCAGGGCATCGCTCCGGCGACCCTGCAGGAGGTCGAGACGGCGTTCCGGGCCGCGGCCGGCGTCGACGTCCGGCTCAGCGAGCCGAAATGGGTGTCGCGCTACCGCGTGCATCACCGCGGCGCCAGCACCTATGGCCGGGGCCGCGTCTTCATCGCCGGCGATGCCGCCCATATCCACAGCCCGGCCGGGGCGCAGGGCATGAACACGGGCCTGCAGGACGCGGCCAATCTGGCCTGGAAGATCGCCGCCGTGGCCAGGGGGCAGGCGCCGGCCGCGCTGCTCGCAACCTATCACGCCGAGCGCTGGCCGGTCGGCCAGAAGGTGCTCGAGGTCACAGACCGGCTGTTCGCCGGGGTCAGCAGCCAGGCGGGCTGGGCCACGGCCCTGCGCAACCGGCTGCTGCCGCTCGTCGCCGGCACGGTCTTCCGCAGCGGCGCGCTGCGGGCGCGGGCCTTCCATTTCATCTCGCAGCTCGGCATCCGCTATCACGCCGGCGAGTTCGTGGCCGACGACATCTCCGCCGGCGCCCCGAAGGCCTGGCGCGACGGGCTGCGGGCCGGGTGCCGGGCACCCAATGCGGCGCTCGGCTGGCAGCGCGACGTGTTCGGCCTGATCGGCGGCTACCGCTTCCACCTCCTGGCCTTGTCGCACCAGGCGCTCGACGCACCGGCCATCGATGCGCTCTGCGCCGCCATCGGGCTGGCGAAGGCGGCTGCACCGTTCGCGATGGAGGTCCACCTCATGGCGCGGTCCCTGGTCGGCCGCGATCCCCGCATGGTGCGGGCGGAGTCGGGGGAGGTGTTCGGCACCTACGGGCTCGGCGACGGCGTTTCGCAGGCCCTGTTCCTGGTCCGGCCGGACGGCTACATCGCCTACCGGGCGGACGGGATGAATTTCGACGGGCTGGCGGCCTTCCTCCGCCGGATGGCGCCGTCACCGATTTGACATCACCCGCGCTTTCGACTAATGCCACCCCGTCGCGCGGGGCCTTCGGGTCCCGCGCGACGTTTTACGCACCCGCGGTGTTCCGGCCATGCCGGTGCGCCTGTCGGCCGGTTTCCGGCAGAGGAGGGCGCGTTCCTCAATCCTTTCGCTTTTCCTCGAGGACGCGATGTCGAAGCGCCACGCCGCCAAGTACAAAATCGATCGCCGTATGGGCGAGAATATCTGGGGCCGCCCCAAGAGCCCCGTCAACCGCCGTGAATACGGCCCCGGTCAGCACGGCCAGCGCCGCAAGGGCAAGCTGTCGGACTTCGGCACCCAGCTGAAGGCCAAGCAGAAGCTGAAGGGCTATTACGGCTCCATCTCCGAGAAGCAGTTCCGCGGCATCTATGCCGAGGCGATCCGGCTGAAGGGCGACTCCTCCGCCAACCTGATCGGCCTCCTGGAGCGCCGCCTCGACGCCGTGGTCTACCGCGCCAAGTTCGTGCCGACCGTGTTCGCCGCGCGCCAGTTCGTCAATCACGGCCACATCAAGGTCAACGGCCGCCGCGTCAACGTGCCGTCCTTCAAGGTCAAGCCCGGCGATGTGATCGAGGTGAAGCAGGCCTCCAAGGAACTGGCGCTGGTGCTCGAGGCTTCGGCCTCCGGCGAGCGCGACGTTCCGGACTATATCGAGGTCGACCACTCGAAGATGACCGCGAAATATATTCGCGTTCCCACCCTGCAGGACGTGCCTTACGCCGTGCAGATGGAACCGAACCTCGTGGTCGAGTTCTACTCGCGCTGATCGCCCGCTGAAGCGTCTTGCGATTTGGCGGACTCGCCAGGCATCGCAAAGACGTGTCGAAACAAAAGGTTAGAGCAAAGCAGCGTTTCCGCCGAAACGCGCTTTGCTCCAGAGACGAGACGGGAAACGGCCGTCGCGGCAACGCGGCGGCCGTTTCGTCTGGGCGGGCCGTCGTCCGTCCCGATCGCCTCGGCGGCGTCGAAGCCGGAGACACCCGCCCGCGGCCGCCGATGGCGGATGCCGCCCGGGAACGGCGTCACTCCCTGCTTCGTTGCCGACGCCTGCACGCAGGGGGCGACCGGCTCGCCTGCCGCTGCCCGACAGTCCCCGGCTTGTGGGGAAGGCAAGAGAGGGCGAATAGACGGCGCTCCCGATCTCCCTTCGATACTTTTGCAGCGAAGATAGTGATTAATAATTCTAGAATTCACTTATTCCAATGTGAAACTACGTGAAAACCTCTTATTATTTTGCATTGCAAAAGAAAATTTTTGCGATGCAAATCAATATTGGGTGGTTTTTTGCACCCGGTGGACTTGATGATTGCTCGGCATGATGAACCGTGCCCGGCGGCATGAACTATTCCAGTTGCTCACATCTGCCATGCGAATTGCGAAAGACAGGGCCTGCGGCCTTTTCTTTTTCGATGCTTCGGATCACCTTGTGACAGGGAGATTCAGCATGAGCTACACGCTTTGGGGAGAGCCGGGATCCGGTTCTTTCATGATCGAGGCCGCTCTGGCCGAGGCGGACCAGACGGTCGAACTGATCGATCTCGATCTCACCAAGGACGAGCATCGGTCGGAGGCGTTCCTCGCCATCAATCCGTCGGGCAAGGTGCCGGCGCTGCGTTTTCCCGACGGCGAGGTGATGACGCAGTCCGCGGCCATTCTGCTGGCGCTGGACGAGGCGCATCCGCGGGCCCGGTTGATGCCGGCCGTCGGCGCGGTCGACCGGCGCTTCGCCTTGCGCTGGGCCGTCCATATTGCGGCCGAGATCTATCCGCTGATCGAGATTTCGGACTATCCCCTGCGCTTCGCGCCGCCGGAGACCTCGGAGGTCGGCATGCGCTCGCTGGTGCGCCGGCGCATCCGTGAGCGTTGGCTCCTGATGGAGCGCCAGGCGGCGGGGGAGGGCAGCTTCCTGCTCAGCGGCTTCTCGGCGATCGATCTCGCCGTCGCCGTGATCAGCGACTGGGCGGTCGGCCCGGAATGGCGCTGCAAGGAATGCCCCAAGCTCGACGCCATCGCCAAGGCGGTCGCCAGGCGCGAGAAGATCGCGCCGATCTGGCGGCGCCACTTTCCGCAGCAGCCGGCATAGCGCCAGCGTCGCGCGGGGGGCTCAAAGCTCGGCATCCGCCCAGCCGCCGCGCTGCGCCCGCGGCCGTCCCGGGTTGACGAAGGCGGCGATGGCCTCGTCCTCGATGCCGGCTGCCCGCAGCAATCGCCCGGCCATCTCGGCGGCGGGCGCCCGCAGCGGCTCGTCCGGCCGGATCAGGTGGAAGGCCACGGGATTGGTCACGGTGCGTTCGTCGAGCACGACCACCCGCCCCGCATCGATTGCGGGTTGCGCCAGCATCGGTCGGGTCAGCGCCACGCCCAGGCCCAGGGCGCAGGCCTCCAGCACCAGGTGGTAGTCTTCGAAGCGACAGTCTCGGCTGCGCGGGGCATAGTCGATCCCGGCCGCGGCGAGCCAGTGCCGCCAGCCTTCGGTGTTGGAATCGTGCAGGATCGGCCAGTCCAACAGGCGCGCGGCGGACGGGACCGGGCCGATCCGGTCCGCCAGGGTCGGTGCGGCGATGGGAGCGATCTCCTCGCGCCAGAGGCGCAGGCTGCGGATGCCGGCCCAGGGGCCGCGCCCGCAGCGGATGGCGAGGTCGACGCCTTCGGAGAAGTCGGCAAGGCGATGCTCGATCACCAGATCGAGATGGAGGTCGTCGCCCTCGAGCAGCCGCATGCGCGGAAACAGCCACAGGGATGCGAGCGAGGGCGTGGCCGAGAGCCGCACGACCGCCGGCCCGCGGCGCTGCACCCAGCGATCCTCGCCGCTGCCGAGCAGGGCGAGCGCCTCTTCCGCACGGACGAAGAAACGACTGCCGTCCGGCGTCAACGTGACGCCGCGCGCCGCCCGCTGGAACAGCTTCACGCCCATCCAGCGCTCCAGCCGCGCCACTTGCCGCGAGACGGCGCCGTGGGTGAGGCCGAGCGTCTCGGCCGCGGCGGAGAAGGAGCCGCTGCGTGCGGCATGGGCGAAGGCCTCCAGCGTGTCGAGCGGCGGCAGGGTCGGGGAGCTGTGCACCATGCTCACAGCCAATCAGCGATCGACGTGCTTTTCAATCACTGTCCGGTGACTTATCCCGTCAGGCCGCGGGCGGTTCGGTCCGCTTCGGGGAGGGGCCATGACGGCAGTGACCGCTATCGGGAACCGGCGCGGCGTGGACGGCGTCGCGCTCGCCTGCATCGCCGTCACCGTGCTGACCTGGGCCTCCGCCTTCGTGGCGATCCGCGTCGGCCTCCGGGCGCTCGCGCCGGTCGAGCTCGCGGCGGCGCGCTATCTCGGGGCGGCGCTGCCGGCGGGGCTCTATCTCGTCCTGCGGCATCGTACCGTGCCGGATCTGCGCACCCTGGGCCGGCTTGCCGTCATCGGCCTGCTGTTCATCACCATCTATGCCACGCTGCTCAACACCGGCGAGCTGACGATCGCCGCCGGCCCGGCGAGCTTCATCCTCAACACCATGCCGGTCTTCGTGGCCGTGATGGCGGCGACGCTCCTGGGCGAGCGGTTCGGCGCTGGCGGCTGGATCGGCACCGCTCTCTCCTTTGCCGGGGTGGCGCTGATCGCGGCGGGCGACGCGGCGGGCCTGCATCTCGACACCGGCGCGGTGCTGATCCTCGGCTCGGCCGTCTGCGCCGCGGTCGCGAGCATCCTGCAGAAGCCGCTGCTCGCCCGCATGCCGGCGCTGGCGGTGATGGCCTGGGTGCTGATCCTCGGCGCCTTGCCGTTCCTCCTGGTCCTGCCCTCGACCATCGGCGCGCTCGCCGCCGCGCCGGCGGCCGTGAACGCGAGCGTGCTCTATCTCGTGCTGGCGCCGACGACGATCGGCTATGCCACGTGGGCGGTGGTCCTCAAGCGTCTGCCGGCCGGGCGCGCCAGCAACTTCCTCTATTGCGTGCCGCCGACGGCGACGCTGATCGGCTTCGTGTGGCTCGGCGAGACGCCGACGACTCTCGGCCTGATCGGCGCAGCGATGGCGCTCGCCGGCGTCGCCGTGGTGAACGTCACGCGCCGTCGATAGCGGACCGGCCACGCAGCCCGCCGGGGAATCGCGATGGAGCGGGAAAGCCGCCCGCAGGTGCGGGCAGCGCCGGGCCTCAGGCGCCGGCCGGCACCTTGACCGGGATACCCTTCTGCTGCAGCAGGCTCGCCAGCTCGCCCGACTGGAACATTTCGCGGGTGATGTCGCAGCCGCCGAGGAACTCGCCCTTCACATAGAGCTGAGGAATGGTCGGCCAGTTGGAGAAGTCCTTGATGCCGGTGCGCAGCTCGGCATTGTCGAGGACGTTGTGGTCCTTGTAGGGCACGCCGAGATAGTCGAGGATCTGCACCACCTGACCGGAAAACCCGCACATCGGGAACGCCTTGGTGCCCTTCATGAACAGCACCACGTCGTTGGTCTCGATCTCGGACTGGATGAAGGTCTTGATGTCGGTCATGGGGAGAGATCCTGTTGGCACCCTTTATATTAGGGGTTGGGAATGCCGGTTGTAAGGGCCAGCGCGTGCAAAACTCCGCCCATGTTGCCCTGGAGCGCCGCATAGACCATCTGGTGCTGCTGCACGCGCGACTTGCCGCGGAAAGCTTCGGAGACGACGGTGGCGGCGTAGTGGTCGCCGTCGCCGGCGAGGTCCCGGATCTCGATGCGCGCATCGGGAAAGGATTGCCGGATCAGCGTTTCGATATCGGCGGCTTTCATGGCCATGGTCGGGGTCTCGGCTCCTCGGCGGGATCCCCCATGCCCTGATCGGACCGGACCCGCAAATCTCGACTGGCTCCGGAGCCGGCCTGAAGGCTGGTCCCGGAGCCCGAACCTGCTCAGGCGGCTTCACGCCGGCCGGACATCAGGGTCGGCAGGAAGCCTTCGTGCCGCGCCTTCAGCGCCGCAACCAGGATCGGCTCTTCGTCGGGCAGGATCAAGGCGTCGCCGCCCGATGTTCCCAGGACCAGCGCGGCAACGCCGGCGGCGCGGGCCTTGGCCATCAGCGCCGCTGCGGCATCGGGCGTGGTGGTGACGACGTAGCGGCCCTGGTCCTCGCCGAACCAGAAGGCGTGGGCGGGGATGCCGGCAGCGCCGCCGATCAGGCGGACGCCGACGCCGCCGGCCATCGCCATCTCGGCCAGGGCGACGAGCAGGCCGCCATCGGAGACGTCGTGGCAGGCCGTGATCTCCTCGGCATGGATCAGGCCGCGGACGAAGTCGCCGTTGCGCTTCTCCGCGGCGAGGTCGACGGGCGGCGGCGCGCCGTCCTCACGCCCGAGGATCTCGGCGAGCCAGATCGACTGGCCGAGCCAGCCCACGGTCTCGCCGAGCACGACGACGGTCTCGCCCGCCGCCTTGAAGCCGATGGTCGCGGTCCGCGCCACGTCCTCGACCAGGCCGACGCCGCCGATGGTCGGGGTCGGCAGGATGCCGCGGCCGTTGGTCTCGTTGTAGAGCGAGACATTGCCGGAGACGATCGGGAAGTCGAGCGCCCGGCAGGCGGCGCCGATGCCCTCCAGGCAGCCGACGAACTGGCCCATGATCTCCGGCCGCTCGGGATTGCCGAAATTGAGGTTGTCGGTGACGGCCAGCGGCAGGCCGCCGACGGCGGTGATGTTGCGCCAGGCCTCGGCCACGGCCTGCTTGCCGCCCTCGACCGGATCGGCCTCGCAATAGCGCGGCGTCACGTCGCTGGTCATGACCAGGCCCTTGGGCCCGTCCAGCACCCGCACGACAGCGGCATCGCCGCCCGGCGGCTGCACGGTGTTGCCGAGGATCAGATGGTCGTACTGCTCCCAGACCCAGCGCCGGGAGGACAGCTCGGGCGAGCCGATCAGGCGCAGCAGCGCCTCCCCGGCCGGCAGCGTCGCCGGCAGGTCCCTGGCGGCGAGAACCGGGCGCGGCAGCGTCGGCACATGCGGACGGTCGTAGAGCGGGGCTTCGTCGCCGAGCTCCTTGATCGGCAGGTCGGCCTTGACCTCGCCGTGGTGGACGATGCGGAAGCGCAGATCGTCGGTGGTACGGCCGATGATGGCGAAGTCGAGCCCCCATTTGCGGAAGATCGCCTCGGCCTCGGCCTCCTTGCCGGGCTTGAGCACCATCAGCATGCGCTCCTGGCTCTCGGAGAGCATCATCTCGTAGGCGCTCATGCCGGTCTCGCGGGTCGGCACCTTGTCGAGGTCGAGCTCGACGCCGAGGTCGCCCTTGGCGCCCATCTCCACCGCCGAGCAGGTCAGGCCCGCCGCGCCCATGTCCTGGATGGCGATGATCGAATCGGTCGCCATCAGCTCCAGGCACGCCTCGAGCAGCAGCTTCTCGGCGAAGGGGTCGCCGACCTGGACGGTCGGACGCTTCTCCTCCGACTTGTCGTCGAACTCGGCCGACGCCATGGTGGCGCCGTGGATGCCGTCGCGGCCGGTCTTGGAGCCGAGATAGACGATCGGGTTTCCGACGCCCGTCGCCTTGGCGTAGAAGATCCTGTCGGCCTCGGCGAGGCCGAGGGCGAAGGCGTTGACCAGGATGTTGCCGTCATAGCGGCTGTGGAAGCGCACCGAGCCGCCGACCGTGGGCACGCCGAAGGAGTTGCCGTAGCCGCCGACGCCGGCCACCACGCCGGAGACGAGGTGATGCGTCTTGGGATGGTCGGGCGCGCCGAAGGACAGCGCGTTCATGCAGGCGATCGGCCGGGCGCCCATGGTGAAGACGTCGCGCAGGATGCCGCCGACCCCGGTGGTCGCGCCCTGGTAGGGCTCGATATAGGAGGGGTGGTTGTGGCTCTCCATCTTGAAGACCGCCGCGAGCCCGTCGCCGATGTCGATGACGCCGGCATTCTCGCCCGGCCCCTGGATGACGACGCGGCCGGTCACCGGCAGCTTCCTCAGGTGCAGGCGCGAGGACTTGTAGGAGCAGTGCTCGTTCCACATCGCCGAGAAGATGCCGAGCTCGGTGAAGGTCGGCCGCCGGCCGAGCAGCCGCAGGATGCGCTGATACTCGTCCGGCTTCAGGCCGTGCTGGGCCACCAGCTCGGGTGTGATCTTGGGTTCGGATGCGGGCTCGGCCTTGGCGGCGGACATGCGAGGTTCGGCTCCAGAAGACGCCCAAGGCGATAGGGCGTGGAGCCCGGAATGTAAACGGTCAAATGCCCGCAGCGGGCACACGGAAACGACCGGAGAAGCGGGGCTTCTCCAGTCGGCCGGGCTCCGACGATCGGGGGAGGCCCGGATCAGAACTTGTAGTTGATTCCCAATCGAACCGACTGAAAATTTGGTTCTTCTTGCGTTCTGTCCGTATAGAGCGGCGGAACTTCGGTGGCGCTGACCGTCTTCCTTTCAAATTTGAGATATTGGTACTCGATTCTCGCGGTCCAGTTGTCGGTAATGGCATATTCGATGCCGCCGCCTACGACGTATCCAATCAAAGGATCATCGTTCTTCATGTCAACCGTCGCGCCGGTAAACACGCCATAGCCGGCAACACTATGATCGACGCCCGCAACGGCAAGGCCGCCTGTCGCATAGAACAGGGCGCGATCCCAGGCAAAGCCGACGCGCGGGCGAACCGTGCCGAACCAATTGATGTCGGACTTCCCATGAAAGATGTAATGCCACGGACCGAATGTCGGGTTGAACTTGTCACTCAAGTCCGCGGCTTGGATGTCGCCTTCAAGGCCGACCACGGCAGAACCAAACTGGTAGTTGTATCCAGCCTGCAGGCCGCCGAAGACCCCTTTGTACTCGAATTTGGCAAACTCGTTCAGGCCCTTGTTGGTCTGGTCGATCGCGCCAACCTTGTTGCTGCCATCAAAGGCGTAACCGACGTTGGCGCCGACATAGAAGCCGGTCCAGCTGAACGCGTAATCGATCGGAGCCGCGGGTTCGACCGCAGCGACGGCGAGATCCGCCGCATGGGTCACAGAGATGCTGCCGATCAAGGCCAGGGCGGCGGTGGCGATCCTGAGAGAGCTGCGACTCTTCATGTCTGGCTGATCCCCATTGGATTCCAGCCCTCGACGCAACACTCAGCTCCCTCACGGGAGGATGGCATCATTATTCCGCAGGGGGGAAGGGCACCAGCATCCAGGATCGTGAGATGGGGAGGCTCTGTGTCAAATATGTTGACCTATGATGGCTGCGTCTCGTCGGGCGCCGACGAGACAAGCGTTCAAATGGTGCGCTGCCTTGTCCCTGGTGGCCTTACGATGGGCGAAGGGGAGGCACAGCGAACCGAACCCTTCATGTCACCGGGAAGACGTCGAGCTTGGCCATGGGGGCGGCACATAGGAAAGACCGGGCTCCCGGAGGTGCCCGGCAATCGGCAGGGAGCTCGAATGCAACCAGTCAAGTCCGGCATCGGGCGCAAAGGAACGGCCGGAAAGCGGGGCTTCTCCGGCCGGTCGGTCTGCGACGATCGGGCCTGGCGCCGATCAGAACTTGTAATTGACGCCGAGGCGAACGGAATGGAAGTCGATGGTCTCCTGGCTGGAAATGACGTTGGCCGGCACCCCGATTTGTGCAGCGCTGACCTTGTCCCTGCCGAAGTTCACATACTGGTACTCGAGCTTCACCGTCCAATTGTCGGTGAAGGCATATTCGATACCGGCGCCGGCAGCCCAGCCGACCTTGGTGTCATCATTCTTGATGTTGACGAAATTGACGCCGCCCGGCGTAAATCCCGACAGTCGGTAGTCGACGCCGCCGAAGGCCAGACCGCCTGTTCCGTAGAACAGGGCCCGATCCCAGGCAAAACCGATGCGGGGACGGACCGTACCGAACCAATTGACCTCGGACTTGCCGCTCCAAGTATTGCCATTGGGAATGCGCGTACCCGGAAAATGCTCTGGAGCGCCGCTGAACTTGTCGCTGATGCCCGACCCCTGGATGTCGCCTTCGAGACCGAGAACGAAGGAACCCCATTGATAGTTGTAGCCGGCCTGGACGCCACCGAAGATGCCGCTGTCCTTGAACGTCGCGACCTTGGGATCGAAGAAGCCGAAGCTGTTACGGATTCCGACCTTATCGTCGCCGTTGAAGCCATAGCCGATATTGGCGCCGACATAGAAGCCGGTCCAGCTGAAGGCATAGGGAATGGGCGCCGCCGGTTCGATCGGAACGGCAGCCAGATCCGCCGCGTGGGCCATTGCGACGCTGCCGATCAGAGCGAGGGGCGCGGCACCGATTCCAAGGGACTTGCGAATGTTCATGTTTGGCCATCTCACAAAAGATTTCGACGAGAGGCAGCCGTGGTCCCGAAGTCTATATCAGCCCTCGCCACCATCTTCAGCCATGATACGAATCATAGCATGATTGTTCCGCAGGGGAAAGGGTTGCGGTGCCCAAGAGTATCTCGGGCCGTGAGATCACGGAGCATCGCGTGATGAGCGTCCTTTTACGATGCCCGGGAAGATGCCGGGCCCGGTGGAGGTCGCTTGACGGAGAATGCGCTGGCACCCGCCGGGCCCCAAGGCCGCACTGGATCGCCAGCTCGCGGGCGTGACCTCGGGTTCGCATGCAGGCTCGGCCTTGGCAGCTACCGGCATCGGTCGGTCGGCTCCGGGAGGCGCGCAGCGTGACAGGGCGCACGGCCTGGAGCGTCGACGGTCAAAGTACATCGACCGCAATACAAAAGGCCGGAGAAGCAACCTTCTCCGGCCTTCACGAAGCAGTAGCAAAAGTTGCCTGATCAGAACTTGTAGTTGATGCCCAGCGACACCGCGTGGAATTGCGCCGTCTCGTTGGTCGTCACGACGGTGCCGTCCCCAGGGCCGCCGACAACCACACCGCTGACCTTGTCCTTGCCGAAGTTCACATATTTGTACTCGAGCTTCGTCGACCAATTGTCGAGGAAGGCATATTCGATGCCGGCGCCCGCGGTCCATCCGACGCGGGTATCGTCGCTCTTCATGTCGACGCGGCCGAGCGCGCCTGCGTCACCCGACACCCGATAATCGACCCCGCCGAAAGCCAGGCCGCCCGTGCCGTATACGAGAATCCGATCCCAGGCATAGCCGACGCGCGGGCGGAGCGTGCCGAACCAGGTGATGTCGGACTTGCCGCTCGTGGCGAAGGGAATGCCGGCCGCCGTGATGGTCTTGCTGAACTTGTCAGAAATGCCCGATCCTTGAATATCGGCCTCAAGGCCGACGACGAACGAGCCGATCTGATAGTTGTAGCCGGCCTGCGCGCCGCCGAACACGCCGCTATCGTCGAACTTGGCGATGTTGTTGACGGAAACTCCCACGGACGGAGCATGGGCGCCGACCTCGTCCTCGCCGCCGAAGCCGTAGCCGATGTTGGCGCCGACGTAGAAGCCGGTCCAGCTGAAGGCATAGGGGATGGGGGCCGCCGGCTCCACCGGAGCGACAGCCAGATCCGCCGCACGCGCCATCACGACGCTGCCGATCAGGGCCAGAGACGCGCTACCAATCTTGAGAAAAGTGCGAATGTTCATGTTCGGCCGACTCACAAATGACTTCGACGAAAAGACGGCCGTGGTCTCGAAGTGCATTCCAGCCCTCGCCACAACCTCAGCTCCCGGATCAGGCCATAGCATCATTGTTCCACAGCGGGAAGGTCGCCGGCGTCCGAGAGGGGGTGGGATCGCGAGATCGTGAGGACCTGTGGCCGACGCGTCAGCCCCAACGACCGCAGCTCGATAGAGGGCTTTCCGGTGCCGATAGGACGGGCTCCCGAATGATGCGGTGTCCTCTCTCAGCTCGCCACCCGAGGTGCGAGTGGAGAATGAGAAAAGTGGGACCTGCGCTCCTTCCGCGTCACCGCGAAGATGCCGAATTCAGCGAAGGCCGGCGGCGGGCCCCACGGCGCCGGGATGCGCGGACGTTCGTCAGGCTTGCCGTACGGAGCACGGGCGGCTCTTCCGGTGGGAAGGGAGCATGTGCCCGGGCCCAGCCTCGGCAGACCGGAGGCGTCGCCGAGGTGGGCGACAGGGCATCGCTTGGAACGCAGGCGATGAGAGGGCAGCAAACAGGATAAACGAATCAGCCGGAGAAGCATGGCTTCTCCGGCTGATTACGTCAGAACAGATAGTGGTTGTGAAGCTGATCAGAACTTGTAGTTGACGCCCAACCGAACCGTATGGGTCTGAACGGTCTCGTTCGTGCTGACATCGATACCGTTCGGCGGAACAACGGCCGCAGTAATCTTCTCCTTGCCGAAGTTGATATACTGGTACTCGAGCTTCGCCGTCCAATTGTCGGTGATCGCATATTCGAGACCCGCGCCGGCAGTCCAGCCGACCTGCGTGTCGTTCTTCTTCATGTCGACCGTGTTGCCGCCGCCATCGATACCGGAGACGCGATAGTCGATGCCACCAAAGGCAACACCGCCGGTGCCGTAGATCAAGAAGCGATCCCAGGCGAAACCAGCGCGCGGACGGATCGTGCCGAACCAGTCGAGGTTGGACTTGCCGCTCCAGGTCACGCCGCCCGCATTCACGCCATTGAACTTGTCGTCGATGCCGGCGCCCTGGAAGTCGCCTTCAAGACCGAAGACGAAATTGCCCCACTGATAGTTGTAGCCGGCCTGAACGCCGCCGAAGATGCCGTCGGGCTCGAACTTCGCGAAGTTCGGCACGACGACGCCGAGATTGTTGCGGACACCGACCCTGTCGTCGCCGCCGAAGCCATAGCCGATGTTGGCGCCGACATAGAAGCCGGTCCAGCTGAAGGCGTAGGGGATGGGCGCCACGGGCTCGACCGGAGCGGCAGCGAGGTCTGCCGCGCGGGCCACTGCGACGCTGCCGATCAGAGCGAGGGCCGCAGTGCCGATCTTGAGAGAATTGCGGATGTTCATATCTGACCCATTCAAACAAGAATTAACCGAAGAACGTGACGTAGTCCCGAAGCTCGCCTAAGCCACCCCAGACACGGCACTCAACTCGTAGGGTGATAAATAGCACCCTCGTGCCTCAGCGGGAAGGTCGCCGGTGCCCTGGAAAGGGCAAAATCGGCAGATCATGAGGCGTTGTGTCAAATGGGTAACAGGGCAATGCAGCGCAGCAATCCGGCAATGCTTCCTGGCCTATGGAGCAGCGGAGCGCGATTTCAAGTGGACCGTGCCCATGATGTGATCACGGGATAATTCTATTCTCTAACGAATCGTAAAAGGCACGTTCCGATAGGGCGGTCTCTACGGTGCAGGCGAAGTAGCTGGCGGAAGGCTTGTTGTGCTCGGGCTGGACGATATTGCCGGCGCCACGGAACGACCTGGCAAGCTTGCACCGGGGGGCGTCACATTCCCCTTGCAGGCCGATTCATCACGCGATAGGCCGATCCCGGGAGTGACGCGATGCAAACCTTCTTCGTCCAGATCAAATGCGCTCTCGGCCGGACCTACGAGGTGGCCGGCGCGCTGGCCGAATCAGAGATCGCCTCGGAGATCTATTCGACGGCCGGCGATTTCGACATCCTGGCCAAGTTCTACGTGCCGGACGATGTGGATATCGGCCATTTCGTCGGGGAGAAGGTGCAGGTGATTCCCGGCATCCTCGACACCAGGACCACCATCACCTTCCGCGCATTCTGATTCGCGCTGCGGCGCGTCACTGCATGGCGACCGCTTCGGTCAGCGGCGCCCACTGCACGACGCGGGAGGGATCGCCGCAGCGCTTGGCCGCCGCCGCGCCGGCGATGACGTCGCCGATGCCCGCGCTGCGCCCGCCGCCCGACTTGACCATCACGAAGGTCTGGTTGCCTTGCGGGGTGGTGGCCGTGACGCAAGCGGCATAGTCGTCCGGCGTCTTCTGAGCGCTGGCGGCCGTCCGCCAGGCATTGGAGATCTGCGCATCCTGGATCGGCCCGGGCACCCGCTTCCGCAGTTCCGCGCCGAGCAGCGCGCGGCCGTCGGCCGGCACCGAGAATTGCTGGATGCCCTCGGCCGTGGTCACCGGCGCCATCGCCGCCGACTGCACGGGCTGCGCGTCGAGCGCCGCACGCCCCATGCCGCAGCCGCCGAGCAGCAAGACGGCGCATCCCGCCGCAGCAAACCGAGCCTCTCGCCTCATCGAATCGCTCCCTTGCACCTGTTTTCGCAGCGCCATGCCGGCGCCTGCGGCCGGGTGCCGACCCCGCTCAGGCCGGCACCACGCTTGCGACCAGACTTTCGAACAGCCCGAATCCGTCGACGCCGCCGGCCAGAGGGTCGATCAGATTCTCCGGATGGGGCATCATGCCGAGCACGCGGCGATTGCGCGAATAGATGCCGGCGATGGCGTTGAGCGAGCCGTTGGGATTGGCCTGCGGCGTGACCGCGCCGGCGGCGTCGCAGTAGCGGAACGCGACCAGCCCTTCGTCCTCGAGGCGCTGCAGCGTGACGGCGCCGCAGAAATAATTGCCCTCGCCGTGGGCGACGCAGACGTCGATCGCCTGCCCCGGGCGATAGGCGCTGGTGAAGGGCGTATCCGTGCGCTCCACCTTCAGGTGCACCCGCTTGCAGATGAACTTCAGGTCGGCGTTGCGCATCAGCACACCCGGCAGCAGCCCGCCGTCGGTGAGGATCTGGAAGCCGTTGCAGATGCCGAGCGCCAGGCCGCCGCGCTTGGCGTGGGCGCGGACCGCATCCATGATCGCTGCCCGTGCGGCGATGGCGCCGCACCTGAGATAGTCGCCATAGGAGAAGCCGCCCGGCAGCACGACGAGGTCGGTCCCGGCCGGCAGCTCGGTGTCGGCATGCCACGCCATGACCACATGGGCACCGGCCTTGCGCAGCGCCTTGGCGACGTCGCCGTCGCGATTCGAGCCGGGAAAGGTGATGACCGCCGCTTTCATGGAGCCTCCGCTTCAGAAAAGCTCCTTATCGCGTTTGGCGCGCAACGTCACCTCTTCCGTCCGCGCCGCCCGCCCCGATCAGCGCAGGTCGGAGATGAGCCTCAGCCGCTCGCGGCTGATCTGCGGCGTCATGCCGGATCCGGCCGTCATCCGCATGGTCTCGCCGACGATGGTGGCGCGGCCGGTCGTGAAGATCTCGCGGTTGAGCCGCGACCAGCCGCTCAGATCGAAGCTAATGACGGCCCCGGTCCGCCGGACATTCGAGATCGCGAAGGAGGAAGCGTTGGCGTTCGTCGTCAGGGAGAGCCTGAGCATCGCCTCGACCTGGCCGTTGGAGAGCCGGGCGGCCTCGGCATATCGGCCGAAGCCGATTCGCCCTGGCGCGGGCGGCGCGGAGAAGCTGACGATCGCCGCGCCGCCAACGCCGCCGCAGGAGGGCTGGGTGCAGGCGAGTGCCTTCTCGACGCGGAAGGTGCCTCGAGGCAGGGTGATCGTCGGGGTCGAGGACGTCTCGCGCCATCCGGCGGCCGCAAGCCGGGGGCTCGCGGCCGGGCCGTAGTTCAACGCGGACATGGACTGGCATCCTGCGACCAGTCCGGCCACAACCAAAGGAATCAGCATGCGCATCATCGCAACCACTCCAAAGCCCCGCAGGGATAGAGCCGGTCTTCTTCCGCAGCGGCAAGTCGAAAATGCCGAGATCGGAGGGGCGATCGTTGCGACGCTTCGGCGCAGCTAGAGCAAAGCGCGTTTGGACGGAAACGCTGCTTTGCTCTAGCCCCTTGTTTCGACGCGTCTTTGCGATGTTTGGCGATTCCGCCAAATCGCAAAACGCTTTAGCGCGCCGGCGGCCCCGGGGTCGGCCGGAGCGTCGCGCGCAGGGCATCGAAGGCCCGGACCTGCTCCTCCCCGAGCCGGGCGGCTGTGAGGCGCAGATGCAGGGTGCGGCCGTCAAGGCGCGCCAGGCAGGCGACGAGGTCACGGCGGGCCAGCGCGGCGTCCTCGATCGTATAGCGCCCGCAATAGCCGGACGCCTCGCCCGAGGCCGCCGGGCGTGCCGGCGTCTCGGCCAGCACCCGGGCGCCCGGCGTCAGAGCCTGCATGGCGAGGTCGATGCCGGCGGGCGCCATCGCGCCCGGCGTGAAGGCGCCGGCTCCCGGGCTGAGGGTCGGACGGGGATCGAGCACCAGGGCGGCGGCGGCGTCGCCACAGCCGGGCGCGATGCAGGCGAGGACCAGTGCCGCCGGCGGCACCGCCGGCCGCTCGGCCCAGATCGTATCGTCGTAGCTGATGGAAAAACCCGGCCCGGCGGCGAGGCGGGGCGCGCCGGCCGCGGGACCGGCCAGGCCGAGGCAGAGCAGCGCCGAGGCGCCGATGCCGCGGCAGACGCCGGTCAAGCCGAGGTCTCGATCGCGTAATTCTCGATCACGGTGTTGGCCAGGAGCTTGTCGCAGGCCGCCTTCAGCGTCTCCCGCGCCGCATCCGCGTCGGTGCCGCTGAGGGTGATGTCGAACACCTTGCCCTGGCGCACGCCGGTCACGCCGGCGACGCCGAGCGAGGCCAGGGCGCCCTCGATGGCTTTGCCCTGGGGGTCGAGCACGCCGTTCTTCAAGGTGACGACGACACGGGCTTTCATGGCGGACCTCATCGCAAACTGGAGCGCAGCGCTTAGAACATGCCGGGCCGCGGTTCAATCCACCAGGGGCGGACGGTCGCGCCGCTCACCGCATCACGGCGCCGACGAGAGCCCGGCCCGGGCCCGGCGCGGCGACGACGATGGTCACCGCCAACTTGCCGCCGTCGCGCCGGCCGGCCGCGACGCCATAGACCTGCCTGGCGCCGGCGCCGCCCGACATGCGGATCTGCAAGCCCTTCCAGTCACCGGACGCAAATGTCTCCACCACGGCCTGGGCCGGCGGAACCTTGGGATTGCGCTGGCGCCGGCGCAGATCCGCCGTCAGGCGCCGCGGCTGGGCGAGCACCGCTTCGAGGTGCCGGGCCGCCTCTCCCTCGGCACTGAACTGTGCCACGACCGCATCATAGCCGCATCGCGCCTTGGTGCAGATCTCGATGGCCTCGGCGTGGACGGCGGACTCGGAGACCAGCGCCCGCAAGGGCAGGGCCTGCCAGGAGGCGGGCCGGGGCAGCATCGCCACCCGGTCGGCCAGCCAGAGGTCGCAGCCGGCCAGGGCCAGCGCCGCCGCGGCGCAGACGGCCCATGCCGTCAGGCGACGCGAGGCTGCCCGGACCCGCGGGCGAGGCACGAGCGTCCCTCCGAGCCGCGCGGGCTCTGCGTCGTCGACCCCGGATCCGGCCATGGCCGCGCCGGCTCACTGGACCAACGTCGGCCCCTTGGTCACGACGTTTTCCGTCTCGTTGAGGATGCCGAGGCGGCGGGCGACCTCGGTATAGGCCTCGACCAGGCCGCCCATGTCGCGGCGGAACCGGTCCTTGTCGAGCTTGTCGTTCGACTTGATGTCCCACAGCCGGCAATTGTCCGGCGAGATCTCGTCGGCGAGCACGATCCGCATCAGATCGTTCTCCCACAGCCGGCCGCATTCGATCTTGAAGTCGACCAGGCGGATACCGACGCCGAGGAAGAGGCCGGTCAGGAAGTCGTTGACGCGGATGGCGAGCGCCATGATGTCGTCGATCTCCGGCGGGCTGGCCCAGCCGAAGGCGGTGATGTGCTCCTCCGACACCATCGGGTCGTTGAGGCCGTCGTTCTTGTAATAGAACTCGATGATCGAACGCGGCAGCTGCGTGCCTTCTTCCAGGCCGAGGCGCGTGGCGATCGAGCCGGCGGCGACGTTGCGCACCACCACCTCGAGCGGGATGATCTCCACCTCGCGGATGAGCTGCTCGCGCATGTTCAGCCGCCGGATGAAATGCGTGGGAACGCCGATATCGTTGAGGTTCTGGAAGAGGTATTCGGAGATGCGGTTGTTCAACACGCCCTTGCCGTCGATCACCTCGTGCTTCTTGGCGTTGAAGGCGGTTGCGTCGTCCTTGAAATGCTGGATCAGCGTGCCGGGCTCGGGTCCTTCATAGAGGACCTTCGCCTTGCCTTCGTAAATGCGGCGGCGGCGGTTCATCGGGATGTACCGTGGTTTGAGAAAATCCGTCAAAGGGCCGAGGCTCCTCGAAATTGTTTCCGTGGGCCGGCTGGCGGGCGATTCGGCACGCGGATCGCGCCGGATACGATCGTCAACCTAGCTGATCGTTCGCTCCGGCACAACGACGCCGCCATGGCACCAACAGACATCCGACCGCGCCAGAAACGCCACATTCAGTCTGTTGATTTGGGGATTGCGCGCCTATATGCAACGCCCACGGGTCGGAAACAAGTCCACCTTCAGCAGGAAACAGCGATGACGACGTTCGACAAGCGCGAGGAAGGCTTCGAAAAGAAGTTCGCTCACGACGAGGAGCTTCGTTTCAAGGCGACTGCGCGGCGCAACAAGCTTCTGGGCCTGTGGGCTGCCGAGAAGCTCGGCAAGTCGGGCGCCGAGGCCGACGCCTATGCCAAGGCCGTGGTCATGGCCGATTTCGAGGAAGCCGGCGACGAGGACGTGGTCCGCAAGGTGAAGGGCGACTTCGAGGCGGCTGGCGTCGCGCAGTCCGACCACCAGATCCGCCGCACCATGGACGAGCTGCAGGCCCAGGCGGTGCGCGACATCCAGGCGGGCCGCTGAGCCCGCCGAGGCGGCGACGTCCTGTCACGCCGGCGACCTCTTGACGCGCCCTGTGCCGGCGGCCTCTATCTCCGCGGCTGGGAGCGTCGGGGAGGGGTGATCCGCCCGGGCTGCCGGCGTCTGCGCTCTCCTACCCGCCGCCGCGGAGCTCCCATGGGCGACTACGACATGATCGTGATCGGCAGCGGGCCTGCCGGTCGGCGCGCGGCCGTGCAATCCGCCAAGCTCGGCAAGTCGGTGCTGGTCATCGACAAGGGGCGCCGCGTCGGCGGCGTCTCGGTGCATACCGGCACGATCCCCTCCAAGACGCTGCGCGAGACCGTGCTCAACCTGACGGGCTGGCGCGAGCGCGGCTTCTACGGCCGCGCCTACCGGGTCAAGAAGGAGATCTCGGCCGAGGACCTGATGGCGCGCCTGCACAAGACGCTCGACCACGAGGTCGACGTGCTGGAGCACCAGTTCGCCCGCAATGCGGTGAGGACGCTGCGGGCCAGCGCCCGCTTCCTCGCGCCGCACCGGCTCGAGCTCATCGGCGACAACGGCGAGCGGACCGAGGCGAGCGCCGCCCATGTGCTGATCGCGGTGGGAACGCGGCCGCACCGGCCCGAGCAGGTGCCGTTCGACGGCGTCGCCATCGTCGACAGCAACGAGATCCTCGACATGCCGCGCCTGCCGCGCAGCCTCACCGTGATCGGCGGCGGCGTCATCGGCGTCGAATATGCCACGATCTTCAGCGCCCTCGACGTCGCGGTGACGCTGATCGAGCCGCGCCCGGCCATCCTCGACTTCATCGACCGCGAGCTGGTCGACGAGTTCGTCCACGACATGCGCGACCGCGGCATGGCCATCCGCCTCGGCGCCTCGATCGAATCCTATGCGATCGAGGACGGCAAGCCGGTGGTGACGCTGGTGGGCGGGCGCCGCATCCGGTCGGACATGCTGCTCTATGCCGCGGGCCGGGTCGGGGCGGTCGACAGCCTCGGCCTGGAGGCCGTCGGGCTGGAGTTCGACGGCCGCGGGCGCATCAAGGTCGATCCCGTCACCCTGCAGACCAGCGTGCCGCATATCTATGCGGCCGGCGACGTGATCGGCTTTCCCAGCCTGGCCTCGACCTCGATGGAGCAGGGACGCGTCGCCGCCTGCCACGCCTTCGGCATCCCGCTGCCGCCGCCGCCGGAGAATTTTCCCTACGGCATCTATTCCGTGCCGGAGATCTCGACCGTCGGCCTGTCGGAGCACGAGGTGGCCGAGCGGGGCATCGCCTATGAATGCGGCATCGCCCGCTTCCGCGAGACCTCGCGCGGCCACATCATGGGCCTGGATACCGGGTTCCTGAAGATGATCTTCGCCCTCGACACGCGCCGCCTGCTCGGCGTGCACATCGTCGGGGAAGGGGCGACGGAGCTGATCCATATCGGCCAGGCCGTGGTCAACCTCAAGGGCACCGTCGACTTCTTCATCGAGAACACCTTCAACTACCCCACCCTGGCGGAGGCCTACAAGATCGCCGGCCTCGACGCCTGGAACCGCATGTCGCGGGCCTGAAGCGCTTCCTATTCGCGCGTGAACATGGTCCGATGCCTCGATCGGGCCGGGCTCCGGCCGATGGTGGAATGGGTGATCACGATGTCCGGCTTCACGGTGAAGGCGCGCCTCGCCAAGGGCGAGCAGATTTTCGCGGCCTGGGTGGCCTCCTGCATTGCGCGCAATGCCGAGGCCGCGGTGAAGGTCGGCTTCGACATGGCCTTCTTCGACCTGCAGCACGGCGAGGGGGGCTTTGCCGAGGCGCGCGACAGCATCGCGGCGGTGCGGCGCGCCGGCCGGCCGAGCGGGGTGCGGGTCGGGCTGGAGGGCTATGCCGAGGCGGCGCGGCTGCTCGACGTTGGGGCGGAGGTGGCAGTCCTGCCCATGGTCAACAGTGCGGAGGATGGGCGGCGCCTGGTCGACACCCTGAAATATCCGCCGCTCGGCAGCCGCAGCTGGGGGCCGACGCGGGCCATCGACATGCTCGGCCTGACGGTGGAGACCTACCGGGCGAGCGCCAACGACAATGTCGTGGTGCTGGCGATGATCGAGACGCGGGCCGCGGTGGCGGCGGCGGACGACATCCTCGACGTGCCCGGCCTCGACGGCGTCTTCGTCGGCCCCAGCGACCTCTCGATCAGCCTGTCGGACGGGGCCAGGCTCGACCACCGCATGCCGGAGGCGGTGGCGGTGATGGAGCGCCTGGTCGAGGCCGCCCGCAAGCGCGGCAAGACGACGGCCATCTTCTGCGCCGGCGGCGAGGCGGCCCGGCGCAATGCGCAGATGGGCTTCGACATCCTGGCCGTCGGCAGCGACATGGCCTTCCTGTCCGACGGCGCCAGGGCGGCGCTCACGGCGGCGCGCGGCACGGCCGGCGAGGGCGGCGCGCGGTACTGAAAGGCGCCTGCGTCCTTTTTTATGCTCCGCTCTTAAATCTGCCGCTTCGGCGGTCTAACCGCGGGGCATGTTCCATTTTTTCGAGCGAATCGTCGCGCCGACCGCCGTCGGCGTGGAGGCTCCGCCGCCGGCCGGCCTGCTGCGGTTCTACTGGCACTTTCTTAGCCAGGCCAAAGGCCTGTTCGCCGCGCTGTTCTGCGCCGGCCTGGTGGTCTCGCTGCTCGATTCGACCATTCCCTGGTTCATCGGGCACCTGGTGCGGATGATCACCAGCACGCCGCCGGCGACGTTCCTGGCGGAGCATGGGGCCTTTCTCGTTGCGATGGCCTTCGTCGTCGTCGTCTGCCGGCCGCTGGCCATCGCGCTGCAGGGCCTGATCTCCAATTCCGGCATCGCCGCCAACGTCACCAACCTCGTGCGCTGGCAGAGCCATCGCCATGTCGTGCGCCAGAGCTGGCCGTTCTTCCAGAGCGACTTTGCCGGGCGCCTCGCCGCCCGGGTCATGGAGACCGGCGGCTCCCTGCGCCAGAGCGCCGTGGTCTCGATCAATGCGGTGTGGGGCATCATGGTCTACGGCGCCAGCGCCGTGACGATGCTCGGCCTGGTGGACCTGCGCCTGGCGCTTCCCATCGCCCTCTGGTTCGTCGCCTATGCCACGATGCTGCGGATCTTCGTGCCGCGCGTGCGCGACCGTTCCAAGCGAAACTCCGAAGCCCGATCGATGATCGTCGGGCGGATCGTCGACAGCTACACCAACATCCTGACGCTCAAGCTGTTCGCGCGGCTGGAGCACGAGGACGCCTATGTGCGCGACGCGATCGACCGCCACACCTACGCCTTCCGCCGGCAGCTCCGGGTGATCACCGGCTTCGTCATCTCGCTGCAGACGCTCAACGCCGTGCTGGTGATCAGCGAATCCTGGCTCGCCGTCTGGCTGTGGGTGCACGGCACCATCGATGTCGGCGTCGTCGCCATGGCGATCCCGCTGACCTGGCAGATCGCCTCGGTGGCCGGCACCGTGGCGTCGCAGGTCACGGACATCTTCGAGGGCGTCGGCACGGTGCAGGAGGGCATGCTGACCATCGCACGGCCGATCACGCTGACCGATCGGCACGACGCCGGCGAGCTCCTCGTCACCAGGGGCGAGGTCCGGTTCGAAGGCATGTCCTTCGGCTATGGCCGCGAGGGCGGCCTGATCGAGAAGCTCGATCTCGTGGTCCGGCCGGGCGAGAAGATCGGCCTGGTCGGCCGTTCCGGCGCCGGCAAGACCACGCTGGTCAATCTCCTGCTGCGCTTCTACGACCTCGACGAGGGGCGCATCCTGATCGACGGGCAGGACATCGCCGGCGTGACGCAGGAGAGCCTGCGCGCCGGCATCTCGGTGGTGACGCAGGATACCTCGCTCCTGCACCGCACCATCCGCGACAACATCGCCTATGGCCGCCCGGAGGCGAGCGAGGCGGAGGTGCTGGCCGCGGCCCGGCGGGCCCAGGCGCACGACTTCATCCTGGAGCTGGAGGACTGGCTCGGCCGCAAGGGCTACGAGGCCCATGTCGGCGAGCGCGGCGTCAAGCTTTCCGGCGGCCAGCGCCAGCGCATCGCCATCGCCCGCGTCATCCTGAAGGATGCGCCGATCCTGGTGCTCGACGAGGCGACCTCCGCGCTCGACAGCGAGGTGGAGGCGGCGATCCAGGACAGCCTCGCCGGGCTGATGGCCGGCAAGACCGTGATCGCCATCGCCCACCGCCTCTCGACCATCGCCCATATGGACCGTCTGGTGGTGATGGACCGCGGCCGGGTGATCGAGACCGGCAGCCATGACGAGCTTCTGGCCCGGGGCGGGGTCTATGCCGGCCTATGGCGGCGCCAGTCCGGCGGCTTCATCGACGCGGAGGACCCGCAGGCGACGCCCTGAGCGCCGGCCCTGCGCGCCTTCGTTGATTTCCTCGGCCGGCCTCGCGGCTGAACGGCCGGCATGCGCTTGCCTTCGTCACCCATGGCCATAGAAAGGATCGGGCAACCGCTCCCTCGCCGGGAGCCCGGGAGAAACGCAGCATGGCCTTGCCCAGGATCGCCGTCGTCATCGGCAGCACCCGTCCCACCCGCTTCGGCGACAGGCCGGCGCGCTGGATCTTCGACATCGCCTCGAAGCGCGGGGATATCGAGGTCGAGCTGATCGATCTGCGCGACTTTCCGCTGCCCTTCTTCGAGGAGGTGGCCTCCAATGCCTGGGCGCCGACCCAGAGCGAGGTCGGCGTGCGCTGGCAGAAGACGCTGGCCACCTTCGACGGCTTCATCTTCTCGGCGGCCGAGTACAATCGCGGCCCGACCGGCGTGCTCAAGAACGCGCTCGATTACGCCTATCCCGAATGGAACCGCAAGACCGCGGCGTTCGTCGGCTATGGCGGCGTCGGCGGCGCCCGGGCGGTGGAGCAGCTGCGCCTGATCGCGATCGAGCTGCAGATGGCGCCGATCCGCCACGGCGTGCACATCGGCGGCGCCGACTTCACCGCGGCCCGTCAGGGCACGGACCTCGCCGAGCTGCCGCATCTGCAGAAGTCGGCCGAGACCATGCTCGACGAGCTGGTCTGGTGGACCAGGGCGCTCAAGACCGCGCGAGGGTAGGCCCGATGGCCGGCCTTACGGCAGGCGCGACAGGAAGCCGGCGAACTTCATCAGGCCTTCCGGCCAGGGGCCGTGGCCGGATTCGGCGTTGATGTGGCCGGCCTCGCCGGCATCGACGAACTCGGACCCCCAGGCCTCGGCAAAGTCCGAAGCGCGCTGGATCGGGCAATAGGGATCGTTGCTGCTCGCCACCAGCACCGAGGGGAAGGGTAGGGGCAGCTGGGGGATCGGCGCGAAGTCGTGGACGACGCCGGGCAGCAGGTCCGGCTTGTCCCAGTCGGACGGGGCGACCAGGAAGGCGCCCGCGACCCGGCCCGCCAGGCCGGGCGCGGCATGGGCCGTGGCGACGACGCCGAGGGAATGGGCGACGATGACCACCGGCCGCGAACCGGCCGCGACGCCCGCCGCGATGGCCTCGACCCAGACGGCGCGGTCGGCCTGGTTCCAGTCGGCCATGGCGATGCGCCGGGCGGTCGAGAGCTTGGCCTGCCAGCGCGATTGCCAATGGTCCGGCCCGGAATTGCCGAAGCCGGGCACGATCAGGATGTCGGCGTCGGAGACCCTCATGGCGCTTGCCTTTCCGCGAAGCCGGTCCGCAGGGCGACGGCCCAGTCGCTCCGCCCGGCAGCTGCCGCCTTGCGGGCGGCCGCGTCCCAATCATAGTCCACCTGACGGTGGCTGAAACGCCATCCGCCGGCAACGGCGTCGATCACACCGTAGCGCGCATGCGGGCTGCCGGTCTCGATGACGTGCGGCCAGGGCGTGACGTCGTCATAGGCCTGCAGGCCGACGGCGCCGGGGTTGAACACGGTCCTCCCGCCGGCGAGCCGCACGAGCCTCGGCACATGGGAATGGCCGCAGAGGACCAGCGCCGGGGTGCCGGCGCCCAGGTGCTCGGCGATCTCCGCGTCGCTCGCCAGCACCACGGCGTGAGGGCCGACGGATTCGGCGAGGTAGGTCTCGTCGCAGGCCGGCGTGGCGTGGCACATCAGCACGCCGTCCAGCGGCGTGGCCAGCTGCGGCAGGGCCCGCAGCCAGTCGAGATGCGCCGGGGCGAGCCGGTCGATCGCATCGGTCTCGTAGGAGCCCATCGCCTCGCGCGGCTGCCCGGCGATGTACCGGTCATGGTTGCCGCGCACCGTCGGCCAGCCGAGATCGATCAGCCGCTCGGCGGTCAGGCCGGGATCGAGCGGCCCGGACACGCAGTCGCCGAGATTGACGACGAGATCGGGCGCCTCGAGCTTCAGGTCGGCGATCACGGCTTCCAGGGCGTCGAGATTGCCGTGGATGTCGGCGAGGACGGCGATGCGCATGCGGCGGTCTCGGCCGGTCCGGAGCAGGCCCGGGCCGGCGGCTGGATGGTCAGGCGCGGCCGAAGACGCGGCGGAAGATCGTGTCGACGTGCTTGAAATGGTAGCCTTCGTCGAACATCGCCTCCAGCTCGGCGGCCGGGAGCTTGGCGGAGACTTCCGGGTCGGCCTCGAGGAAGGCGAGGAAGTCGCCCTCGCCGCGCCAGACCTTCATGGCGTTGCGCTGGACCAGGCGGTAGCTGTCCTCGCGGCTCATGCCGGCCTGGGTCAGCGCCAGCAGCACGCGCTGCGAATTGTGCAGCCCGCCGAGCCGGTCGAGGTTGCGGCGCATGTTTTCGGGGTAGATCAGGAGCTTGTCGATCACCCCGGCGAGGCGCGCCAGGGCGAAGTCCAGCGTCACCGTGGCGTCCGGGCCGATCATCCGCTCGACCGAGGAATGGGAGATGTCGCGCTCGTGCCAGAGCGCCACGTTCTCCATGGCCGGCATGGCGAAGGCGCGCACCATGCGGGCAAGGCCGGTGAGGTTCTCCGTCAGCACCGGGTTGCGCTTGTGCGGCATGGCCGACGAGCCCTTCTGGCCGGCGGAGAAGAACTCCTCGGCCTCCAGCACCTCGGTGCGCTGCAGGTGCCGGATCTCGGTGGCCAGCCGCTCGATCGAGGAGGCGACGACGCCGAGCGTGGCGAAGAACATGGCGTGGCGGTCGCGCGGGATCACCTGGGTCGAGACCGGCTCGACCGTGAGGCCCATCTTGGCGGCGACGTATTCTTCCACCCGCGGATCGATGTTGGCGAAGGTGCCGACGGCGCCGGAGATGGCTGAGGTGGCGATCTCCTTCCTCGCGGCGACCAGCCGCTCGCGGTTGCGCGCGAACTCGGCATAGGCCTGGGCCAGCTTCAGCCCGAAGGTCACGGGCTCGGCATGGATGCCGTGGCTGCGGCCGATGGTCGGCGTCAGCTTGTGCTCGAAAGCCCGACGCTCAAGCGCGGCGAGCAGCGCGTCGACGTCCTCGATCAGGATGTCGGCGGCGCGCGCCAGCTGCACCGCGAAGCAGGTGTCGAGCACGTCGGACGAGGTCATGCCCTGGTGCAGGAAGCGCGCCTGCGGCCCGACGATCTCGGAGACATGGGTGAGGAAGGCGATGACGTCGTGCTTCACCTCCCGCTCGATCTCGTCGATGCGCTCGACGTCGAAGGTCGCGTCCTTCCCCTTGGCCCACACCGCCTCGGCCGCCTCCTTCGGCACCACGCCCAGCTCGGCGAGGGCGTCGGTGGCGTGCGCCTCGATCTCGAACCAGATGCGGAAGCGCGTCTGCGGCTCCCAGATGGCCGTCATCTTCGGCCGGCTGTAGCGGGGGATCATGGACAAAGCCTTCTGTTACGAGCGCGTCGTAACAGAGGGACCTTGCCGAGGCCAGCCTGGAATGCCGCGGCAAGCATTGCGTTTGGGGACGAATTTCCGCCTCGGGGCTACAGGAACCCGATCGAGATCCACGGCACGAAGGTGATGCCGATAAGGCCGAGCAGCAGCATGCCGAGATAGACCCAGATCCGGCGCAGCCCCGCCTCGGGCGGGACCTGCCCGATGATGCAGGCCGCGTAGTAGCAGAGCCCGAACGGCGGCGCGAACAGGCCGAGGCCCATGGCCAGGATCACCACCATGGCATAGTGGACCTCGTGGATGCCGAGCTGGGCGGCGATCGGAAACAGCAGCGGGCCGAACAGCACGATGGCCGGAATGCCTTCAAGGACGCTGCCCAGCACGATGAAGGCGGCGATCGAGATCAGGAGGAAGCCGGTCGCTCCGCCCGGCACGGCGGCCATGGTGGCGGCGAGGTCGTGCGAAAAGCCGGACTGGGTGAGCGCCCACCCCATGGCGCTCGCCGCGCCGACGATGAACAGGATGGCGCCGGAGAGGGAAGCGGTCTGCGTCAACATCGGCAGGACCGCGGACCAGCGCAGGCCGCCGCGGTAGATCAGCAGGCCAACGACCAGAGAGTAAGCGATGCCGATGGTGGAGACCTCGGTTGCCGTGGCCACGCCCTCCACGACGGCGCTGCGGATGACGAAAGGCAGGAGCAGGGCCGGCAGCGCGATGAGAAAGGTGCGGCGGACCAGGGCGAAGGGAGCCCGCGCGACCGGGGCCGCATCGTCCTCGCGGCCGGCCCGCCAGCGGGCGACGAGCGCCAGCACCAGCGCCAGGACCAGGGCCGGAAGGATGCCGGCGGTGAACAGGGCGGCGATCGACACGCCGGTGACAGAGGCGATGGCGATCAGCACGATCGAGGGCGGGATGGTCTCGCTCATCGCCCCGGAGGCGGCGAGCAGCGAGACGAGCTCACCGTCCTTCATGCCGCGCTTGCGCATCTCGGGAAAGAGCACCGGCGCCACCGCCGCCATGTCGGCGGTCTTGGAGCCGGAAATGCCGGAGACCAGCAGCATGGCGCCGAGCAGCACGTAGGACATGCCGGCCCGCACATGCCCCAGGAGCGAGGCGAGGAAGGCGACCATCACCCGGGCCATGCCCGTGGCGTCGACGAGCTGGCCCAGCAGGACGAACAGCGGCACGGCGAGCAGGATCAGGCTGCTCATGCCCTCGTCCATGCGGCCGACGACCACGGTCAGCGGGGTGGAGGTCGTCGTCAGGAGATAGGCGGCCGTCGCCAGGGAAAAGGCGAAGGCGATCGGGATGCCCGCCATCACGCCAAGGCCGAGGAAGCCGACGAAGAAGACCAGCAGGGAGGCCTGGCCCATGGCGGTCAAGGCCGGTGCGCAGGCATAGGCGAGGCCGGCGATCGCCAGCGTCGCCAGAAGGACGCCGACGAGGTCGCGCGGGTCGTGCCGAAGCAATCTGAGGCAGCAGCTGAGGAAGGCGAGGACACAGCCGACGGGGATGGCCAGGGCCCGCACCGACCCGGACCAGCCGAGCGCCGGCGTCTCGACATAGGACTGGTCCTGCACATAGTCGAGGGCAGGGTGGAGCACGATCGCCAGGAACACCGCCACGGCGCCGGCGGCCAGCGTCCCGGCCCAGACCTGGGCCCGGGGCGGCAGCTTCGAGACGAAGAAGGTCAGGCGCATATGGCTGGCGCGCTGGACCGCCAGGGCGCTGCCGAGCATGGCCAGCCAGAGGAAGAGCACGGATGCGAGCTCGTCCGACCAGATGATCGGGCTGCGGAACACCGCCCGGGCGATGATCCCGACGAACAGGATCACCACCTCGGCGACGACGACGATCGCTGCGGGGATCTCGACGATCCAGCGCAGCCAGCGCTCGACCGGCCACTCCCGAGCGCCGGCGCCCGACGTCTGCGGGGTGTATGCCACGGCCGTCATGACAGCTTCCCGACCACGGTTTCGAGCGACGCCCAGACCTCGGCGCCGAACTTGCCGCGCCATTCGTCGTAGAAGCCGGCCTTGGCCAGGGCGTCGCGGAAGGCCGGGCGGTCCGCCTCCGCGAAGACGAGCCCCTTGCCGGTCAGCTTCTCCTTCAGCGAGGCGTTCAGGCTGGCGACATCCGCCCGCTGCTCCAGGCTGGCGCGGTCGAACTCACGCTGGACGATGGCCTTGAGATCGTCCGGCAGGTTGGCGAAAGCCCGGCGGTTGCCCAGGAGCCAGAACGGGTCCCAGATATGGTTGGTCTCGGACACGTATTTCTGCACTTCGTAGAGCTTGCCGGCGTCGATGGCGACGAGGCCGTTCTCCTGCCCGTCGACCAGATGGGTCTGGAGGGCGGTGTAGAGCTCGTTGAAGTTGATCGAGGTCGGGCTGGCGCCGAGCGCCTTGAACAGCGAGGTGAAGATCGGCGAGACCGGCACGCGGATATGGTAGCCTTGCAGATCCGCGGGTGTCTTGACCGGCCGGGCGGCGGAGGTGATCTGCCGGAAGCTGTTGTCGGCGGCCTTGGAGACGGCGATGATGCCGGTCTTCTCGATCTGCGTCCTGACGGTCTTGCCGAGATCGCCGTCCATGGCGGGCCAGACCTGGTCATAGCCGGCGAAAGCGAAGCCGACATTGGTGATCGCCGCGCCGGGGACGACGGTCGACAGCACCGATCCGGAGATGTTCAGGAACTCGATGCCGCCGGTCCGGACCTGGGTGAGCAGGTCCGTGTCGGAGCCGAGCTGGCTCGCGGGGAAGAAGCGGATCTCCAGCCGGCCGCCGCTGGCCTCGCGGATGCGGCCGACGGCCTGTTCGAGGCGGGCATTGATCGGCTGGGCCAGCGATTGGCCGGTGGCGAGCTTGTAGGTGAACTCGGCCGCCTCGGCCGGCCGCGTCCGGATGGCGAACAGCGGAATCGCGGCGGCGGACGCCAGCACGGCGCGCCGGGACAGGCCGCCAGGCGGGTTGATCTTGATCATGATTGTCCTCCCATGGGTCGAATGTCTGCTGGATCGCCCATCGCACGGGCCGGCCTTGGTCGACGGCGGCCAGGGCCGGCAGCGAGGCCGCGGCCGGCGAGACGGAGCGATGGATGGTCGGGCGAGGATGATCTCAGGCGCGCCGGCGAGAGCGAGGGCGGTTCGATCGGCGGCTGACGGAAACGGTGGGCCGGGCAGGCCGCGTCGCCGGCCGGGATGACGGATCTGACAAGGGCATCTCCTCGAACACGGGCTCCGCGGCTCGGCGCAGCGGATGCGTTTCCTTCCGAAGGCCGGTCATGGCCTCCGCCGCGGTCTTGGCTGCCGCTCCTGAGCTTTGCCGGAGACGATATTGGCTCTGTTGGTGAAGGACAATTCAGTTATCTTCCCCAAATATGTAGCAGCCCTAAACGGTGAGGCCATGTACCTTCCCCTGCGCGCCATCAGCGTCTTTCATGCCGTCGCCCGGGCCGGCAGTGTCTCGAAGGCGGCGGCGGATTTGAGCGTCACGCCCTCGGCCGTCAGCCAGCAGATCCAGTCGCTCGAGGTGCATCTCGGCACGTCCCTGATCGCCAAGGTCGGCCGCGGCGTCGTGCTGACCGAAGCGGGCGAGCGCTACTTCGCCATGATCGACGAGGAGATCGAGCATATCGGGGAGGCGACCCAGCGCATCCGCGGATTCCGTTCGATCACGGTGCTGACCGTCCGCGCCACGCCGACCCTGTCCAGCAAATGGCTGCTGCCGCGGCTGAAGTCCTTCCTCGACGCCTATCCCGACATCGAGGTCCGGCTCGACGGCACCAACGAGCCGACCGATTTCAGCCGCGAGGCGGTCGATGTCGAGATCCGGCACGGCGAGGGGCGATGGCCGGGCGTGTTCATCGAGGGCCTGGCGGAAGAGCGGTTCCTGCCGGTGTCCTCCCCGAGCCATTGCGCCGCCGGCAGCCTGACGCCGGCCGAGATACCGCGCCACCGCCTGATCCATTCGGTCAAGTCGCAGGTGCAATGGACCCATTGGTTCTCGCTGACGGGCGTGACCCCGGCGACGCAGTGGCGCCGGGTGTTGTTCGACCGCAGCCACATGGCCATCGACGCCGCCGCGGACGGCATCGGCCTGGCGCTCGAAAGCACGCTGATGATGTGGCGGGAGTTGCAGGAGGGCAGGCTGGTCTGCCCGGTGCGCGACCCGCCGCGCATCAGCGTCACCACGCAGTGGATCGTCTGCCCGTTCGACCAGCTGCGCCAGCGCAAGGTGCGCCTGTTCCTGGATTGGCTGAGGGCCGAGCGCGAGGCGTGGCAGCGGTTGGCCGCGTCCGAGGCAGGCGCGGCCTGACTGTTTAGCAAATCTACGCGATCGCCGCAGAATTCTGAATTGTTCTAAGCAGATTAGCCTCCTAGGGTTTTGCAACGAGGGAGGAAGCGGACTGCCGCCGCCCTGCAGACCAATGGCCGGCCGTCAGGCCGGATCGGGGAAACGTTCAGGCCATGTCGCGCCCCTTGCCGGGGACGGATGGCGGTCCGCCGCCGGGCCCGGCGGGATGGACTGCTGCCATCCCGAGCGAGCGAAGCTCGCCTCCGCTGCCCCGATACCGCCCTCGCGACTCGAAGCCCCTTGCGGACCCCATGCCGTCCTTCGGCGGCGTCCGTCTCGAACCTGGTGGGAAGGATAGACCATGAACCTCTCGAGCCTCTTGTCGGCCCGCGCATCCGCGGGGCGGCCTGTCCGCGTCGGCCTGATCGGTGCCGGCAAATTCGGCTCGATGGTGCTGGCGCAGGCCCAGCGCATCGAAGGGCTGCACGTCGTCGGCGTCGCCGATCTCAATGTCGGCAAGGCGCGCGCCTCCCTGGACAGGGTCGGCTGGCCGGCCGAGCGCTATGCCGCGCGCACGCTGGGCGAGGCGGTGAAGACCGGCATGACCTGTGTGCTCGACGATGCCGGCGCCCTGGCCGCCTGCGACGAGATCGAGTGCATCATCGAAGCGACCGGCCATCCGATCGCCGGCGTCCGCCACGCCCTCGCCGCCATCGAGGGCGGCAAGCACGTCGTCATGGTCAATGTCGAGGCGGACGTGCTGTGCGGGCCGCTGCTGGCGGCGCGGGCCCGGGCGAAGAACCTCGTCTACAGCATGGCCTATGGCGACCAGCCGGCCATCATCTGCGAGCTGGTGGACTGGGTCCGCGCCTGCGGCTTCGAGCTGACCTCGGCCGGCAAGGGCATGAATTTCGAGCCGCGCTACCGCTATTCAACGCCGGACACGGTGTGGGGCTTCTTCGGCTGGTCCGAGGAAGAGGTCGCCAAGGGCGACTTCAATCCGAAGATGTACAATTCCTTCACCGACGGCACCAAGGCGGCGATCGAGATGGCGGCGGTGGCCAACGGCACCGGGCTGGATTGCCCGGATGACGGGCTCGCCTTTCCGCCCACCGGCCTGCATGACCTCGCCCGCGTGTTCCGCCCGGCCGCCGATGGCGGGCGGCTGGCGCGCAGCGGGCTCGTCGATATCGCCGCCAGCCAGGAGCCGGACGGCCGCGAGGTGGTCAACAACATCCGCTACGGCGTGTTCGTGACCTTCAAGGCGCCGAACGAGTATGCCCGCGCCTGCTTCAAGCAGTATGGGCTGCTCACCGACCCGTCCGGCTGGTATGGGTCGATGTGGCGGCCCTTCCACATGATCGGGCTGGAGACCAGCATCAGCGTCCTCTCCGCCGTGCTGCGCGGCGAGCCGACCGGCTCGTCCCGTGAATTCCGCGGCGATGCCGTGGCCACCGCCAAGCGCGACCTGAAGGCGGGCGAGATGCTCGACGGGGAGGGCGGCTATGCCGTCTGGGCCAAGGCCATCCCGGCAGCGAGGAGCCTGGCCGCGGGCGGCCTGCCGATCGGCCTCGCCCACAATGTCAGGCTGAAGCGGCCGGTCGCCAAGGACAGCATCGTCTGCGTCGACGACGTCGAGCTCGAGCACGACCTCGATGTCGTCGCGCTGCGGCAGGAGATGGAGCGGAGCGCCGGGCCGGGTGTCGCCGAGGCGGCCTGACGGGCCGGTGGGCGGGAGGCGCAGCCGGCGCCTCCTTGCCTCGCCCCGGGGCTGCGCTTAGGAAGCGTGTACGAATAAATGCTACGGATAAGACGCGGGCACCCCCTCTCCCGACTGGGAGAGGGGTAGGGGTGAGGGTCTAAACGACTGACTGATGAAGTACTGGACAAGCAATAGGGCGCCGAGAATTCCGCCCCTTTCTGCAAAGTCTAGCCCCTCACCTAGCTGGGAGAGGGGTTCCGCGCTCTACATTGATTCAGTAATTCTCAAGCCGATCTTCAGCGCTTCCTGCGCGTGACCTGGTCGGCGAACACGGCCAGGATGACCACGGCGCCCGTCGCCACGAATTGCCAGAACGAGGGGACGTTGAGCAGCGTCAGGCCGTTGCGCATCGCGCCGAGCGTGATGGCCCCGACCAGGGAGCCCAGGGGGTTGCCTTCGCCGCCGAACAGGCTGGCGCCGCCGATCACCGCGGCGCCGATCGCCTGCAGCTCGAAGCCGCTGCCGCCGATCGGCTCGGCCGCGCCGATGCGGGCGACGAGGATGAAGCCGGCGAGGGCGGAGAGGCCGCCCGACATGGCGTAGACGCAGATCTTGACCCGGTCGACATTGATGCCGGAGAGGCGTGCCGCTTCCTCGTTGCCGCCGACGGCGACGATATGCTCGCCAAGGGCGGTGAAGCGCACCATCAGGAAGGCGACGAGCGCCACCGCGAGCGCGATCAGCACCGGCGTCGGCACGCCCGCGACCTCGCCGGCGAAGACGGCGCGAAAGCCCCGGTCGATGCCGTAGATCGGCTGGCCGTTGGTGTAGATCAGCGCAAAGCCGCGATAGACGCTCATCGTGCCGAGCGTGACGATGAAATCCGGCAGCTTCAGCTTGGCGATCAGCACGCCGTTGAACAGGCCGCAGCCGATGCCGACCGCGATGCCGGCCGCGACCGCGAGCACGATGCCGTGGCCGACCAGGCTCGCCATCACCATGCTGCTCAGGCCGACGATCGAGCCGACCGAGAGGTCGATGCCCTTGGTCATGACAACCAGGGTCATGCCGACGGCGACGATCGCGTTGATCGACGATTGCAGCAGGATCTCCACCAGGTTCGAAGGCTGGTAGAAGCTGCTCGACAGCGCGGCGAAAACGGCGAAGAGCAGCACGCAGCCGACGGCGACGCTCGCCTTGCGCACCCGGTCGAGGCCTCGGCCGGCCGCGCCGGTGCCCGCCGGCGGCGCGGGGACGGCGGTCGTGCGGGGAGCAGTGTCGGACGTCATGGGCGTCAATCCTCTCCCGAGGCGGCTCTGACGAGCGAGGCCTCGGTCACGGTGTCGTCGGTCTCGATGATCCGGATCAGGCGGCCGTCGCGCATCACCCCGATCCGGTCGCACAGCATCAGGAGCTCCGGAATCTCGGAGGAGACGACCAGCACGCTCGCGCCCCGTTCCGCCAGGCTCCGAAGCAGCGCATGGATCTCGGTCTTGGCGCCGACGTCGATGCCGCGCGTCGGCTCGTCGAACAGGAACACGTCGGCGCCGCGCGCCAGCCAGCGGGCGATGACGACCTTCTGCTGGTTGCCGCCGGAGAGCAGCCGCACCGCCGTCGCCGCCCGTCCGGGCCGGATCGACAGCTCGCGGATGAAGCGGTCGACCACGGCCCGCCGCGCGGCGCCCATGATCAGGCCGAACCGGGACAGCCGGCCATAGCTCGCCAGCCCGATATTGCGCTCCACGTCCATCATCGGCACGAGGGCGTGGCCGCGGCGATCCTCGGGGATCAGGGCGATTCCGGCGGCGATCGCGTCGGCCGGGCCGCGCAAGGCCACCGTCCGGCCGCCGATCGCGATCGAGCCGCCGCGGAGGGGATCGGCACCGAACAGGGCGCGGACGAGCTCGGTCCGCCCGGAGCCGACCAGGCCGGCCAAGCCGAAGATCTCGCCTTTGTGCAGCGTCAGGTCGACCGAGTGCAGCTTCTCCGTCGACAGGCGGGAGGCGCGCAGATACGGCGTCGTCATCGTCCCGGCCGGGCGCGGCCGATCGGTGCGCTGCAGCGCCCGGGCGAGCTGGCGCCCGGCGATGAGGCTGTTCAGCTCGTCGGCGTCGAAGTCGCGCGGCGTCCCGCAGGCCACGACGCTGCCGTCGCGAAGGACGGTGATGCGATCGGCGATCTCATGGATCTCCGGCATGCGGTGCGAGATGTAGATGACGCCCTTGCCCTGGCTCTTCAGGCGGCGGATCGTGGCGAAGAGCCCGTCGCGCTCGGCCGGCGTCAGGCTCGATGTCGGCTCGTCGAAGGCGATGATGCGCCCGCCGCGTGCCAGGGTCCGCGCGATCTCGACGACCTGGCGCTCCGCCATGCTCAGGGAGGAGACGCGCGCGCTCGGGGAGAGGTGCGGCGCGATGCCGGCGAGGATCTTCGCGGCCTCGCGGCGCAGCTTTGGCCGGCCGAGCAGCGCGAGGCCCGTGGCCTGGCCGAGGAAGATGTTGCCGGCGACCTCGATCTGCGGGACCAGGCTGAGCTCCTGGCTGACCAGGCCGATGCCCATCGCCAAGGCGTGGCGCGGGCCGGAGACGACGACGGGGCCGATGCCCTCGAGGACGATGCGGCCGCTGGTCGGCTGCATGGCGCCGAACAGGATCCGCATCAGGGTGGACTTGCCCGCCCCGTTCTCGCCGAGGAGCGCGTGCACCTCGCCGGCTCGCACGTCGAGGTCGACGCCCTTCAGCGCCTGGACGCCGGCGAAGCTCTTGACGATCCGCTCCATCCTCAGGATGGCGGGCGGCGCCGTCTGCTCGGCGCAGACGGCGGCCTGTGGCGAGGAGCCGGCCACGCGTCAGTTCTGGAAGGCGGGCGGGTTGGGGAACCGGCCGACATTCTCGGCCGAGATCACCGCCTGGGGCGAGACGATCCAGGGCGGGATCGGCTGGCAGGCGAGGAGGCGCAGCGCCATCTGCACGGACAGGACGCCCTCGTCGAAGGGGAACTCCGCCACCGTCGCGCGCATCTCGCCGTTGGACACGGATTTCTTGGCCTCGCTGATGCCGTCGGTGCCGACGACCGCGACCTGCTTCTCCAGCTTGGCGTTGGCCACGGCCTCGAACACGCCGAGGGCCATGCCGTCATTGTTGGCATAGACGCCGACGAGCTTCGGGTTCTGCCGGAGGATGTTGCTGGTGGCATTGAGCGCGGTCAGCCGGTCCCAGTCGCCCGGCTGGCTGGCGACGAGCTTGAGGTCGGGATACTTCTTGAGCGTCTCGGTGAAGCCCTGGATGCGCTTGCGCGCGTTGGGCGAGCCGGCCTGCCCCTCGATCTGGGCGACCTCGCCGCCGCCGGGATAGAGCGAATGCAGGAAGTCCGCCGCCTTGGAGCCGATGGCGACCTGGTCCGTGCCGACATAGGTGCTCGCGCCTTCGGTCCGGGCGTCGTCGATGACGATCGTCGGAATGTTGAGCGCCTTGGCGGATTCGACCACCGGCGCGAGATTGGTGTCCGACTGCGGCGACAGCAGCAGGGCGTCGGGCTTCTGGGACAGGACGGTCTGCGCCAGGTTGAGCTGGTCGACCAGCGAGGACTCGTCCTTCGCCGCCTGAATATCGACCTTGATGTTATATTTGCCGGCTTCGGACTGCACGCCGGCTGCGACGCCCTGCCAGAATTCGTTGATCAGCGTCTTGGTGACATAGGCGAAGCGCAGGTCCCGCTTCGGCGCCGGCACCGCGCCGAACTTGGCCTCCACGGCGGAGGAGTCGATGCTTTCGGCCGTGCCCGTGGGATAGGCGGCGCAGCTGTCCGCCGCATGGGCGGCGGAAGCCATGACGACGAGCGCGGCCGTCGTCATCGCGAGCCTGCTTCGGGTGGTGTTCATGTCCGTCTCCTCCGATGGTGTGCGTCACGCTTCTGGCTGCGTGTTTCTGCTGCGACGCCGGTTCCGGCCGATGGGTGGCGCGCCCGAACGATGTCCTGACGAAGCCCGGCCGCCACGTCATTCCCGGCCGTTCGCCCCGGCGAGCCCGTATCGGGTCGGACCGCGGCCTTGCGGCGGAGCGCTTCGCTTGCGGACGAAGCCTTGTCGGAGAGGGAGCCTATGGGGAGAGTTTGTGAAGTACAATTCAGATTTTGTTCGCAACCGTGAAGTCACGCTAAACATCGGTGTGCCGGGGCGCGGGACGCGTGCGGAGGGCTCAGCCGCGCCGCACGGCGAACAGGGCCGCGGCGAGCGTGCCGGCGGCGGCCAGCGGCCAGGGAAACAGCAGCGTCCAGCCGCCGAGCAGCATGAGATAGGCGGCCGATCCGTGGGTGAAGACGAAGTCGACGATGCCGCCGCCATAGGCGAGGTCGTCGAGCTCGAACTGGCCGAGGATGTCGCGGATCAGCAGGCTGTAGAGGCCGCCGGCGAGGAAGAGCGTGCCGCCGGCGAGGCCCGGCGCCATGACGACGAAGCGCAGCGCCGCCGGCCAGGCCCGCGCGAGGCGGCGGCCGATCCAGGCGGCGATCGCGCCGGCGAGGACGGCGCCGGCGACCAGCACCGCGAGGGCGCACCAGGCGCGGGCGGTGAGGGCCTGCTCGATCTCGACGGTGCGCAGCACCAGAGCGGCGCCCAGCAGCGCGCCGTAGCCGAGGCCGAAGGCCGGGGCGAAGGGCAGGGACGCCAGCCTCATTCCCGGCCCGCGTCCGCCGCCTCGGCCGCGGCCGGCAGGGCGAGGTCGGCGGTAAAGCCGAGATAGCGCCGCTCGGCGCCGCCGTGCGCCGGACGCTCCATGCCGACGATCACCGCCAGCACCGGCGGCTTGCCGGTGCGCGGCAGGAGCCGCACCTCCGTCACCGCATAGCCCGTCGGGCATTGTCGGTCCGGCGGCGGGTTCTTCTCCTTGTAGAGCGTGCGCAGGACCGTGCCCTTGCCATCGAGCAGCCGGATCGCGAGCGCCTTGACCTTGGCGCCGGTCGCCTCGCAGCCGGCCGCCTGGACCGACGCGATGTCCAGCCTGAGGGTGAGCGGTCCGAGGCCCGGCGCCTCGAAGCCGACCTGCGCAGCCGCGGGATCGTTGGGATCGCCGGAGGCCCGGGCCGCGACGGTGCCGGGCGCGCCGACTTGGAACTGCGCCAGGGCGCGGCTCGCCGCGGTATAGACCATGGAGCGGGCGCGCGCCTGCGGCGCGTCGCCGTCGACGATCGAGGCGGCGAAGGGCGAGCCGCCCACGGGCCGGCCCGTGGCGGTGGCGAAAATGGTCAGCTCGGAATAGGGCGCGCTGGCGCCGTTGAGCCAGCCGAACTGCTCGAAGGCGAAGGCCGAGCCGTCCTCGGAGAAGCCGAGCACGGCCAGCCTGGTCGGCTCCCGCGCCCAGCCCGGCGCCGTGGCGAGCGCCAGGGAAAGCAGGGGGAGGAACAGGCGCCGGCGCATCATTCGACCTCGACGGCCGCATGCTACGCGGCAGACCTTGCCAAAGCGCCAACGGCGCAGGCGGCTGCCGTTCAGACGGTGAGGACGGACTGCGCGGCCGCACGGATCGCCGCGATATTGGCGGCATAGGCCGATGGACCACCCCGGAACACGGCCGATCCCGCCACCAGCACGTTGGCGCCGGCGGCCACCACCTGCGGCGCCGTGTCGGGAGCGATGCCGCCGTCGACCTCGATGTCGACCGGCCGCCCGCCGAGCATGGTCCGCACCGCAGCGATCTTCGGCAGGATCGCCGGGATGAAGGCCTGGCCGCCGAAGCCCGGATTGACGCTCATCACCAGGACGAGGTCGACGAGGTCGAGCACATAGGCGATGGCGCTTTCCGGCGTGCCCGGGTTGAGGGCAACGCCC
This sequence comes from Labrys wisconsinensis, assembly GCF_030814995.1. Classification (GTDB taxonomy): domain Bacteria; phylum Pseudomonadota; class Alphaproteobacteria; order Rhizobiales; family Labraceae; genus Labrys; species Labrys wisconsinensis. Next base: position 58,037 of record NZ_JAUSVX010000027.1, read on the forward strand.
GCACGCTTGCCCAGCGCCCGGATCGCCTGCAGCGAGCGGTGCAGGTGCGGCCCGGCCTCGGCATGGACGGTGATGGTGTCGGCGCCGGCCTTGGCGAAACCCTCCAGGTAGGGGTCGGCCGGCGCGATCATCAGGTGGGCGTCGAGATGGGTGCGGCAATGCGGACGCAGCGCCGCCGCCACGCCGGCGCCGAAGCTCAGGTTCGGCACGAAATGCCCGTCCATGACGTCGAAATGGATCCAGTCCGCGCCGGCCGCCTCGAGGGCGCGCACCTCTTCGCCCAGCCGGGCATAGTCGGCGGAGAGGACGGACGGCGCGATGATCAGGGGACGGGGCATGGCGGGGATCCGGTGACACGGCAGGAGCTAAAGCGCCTTGCGATTTGGCGGAATCGCCAAGCATCGCAAAGACGCGTCGAAACAAAGAGTTAGAGCAAAGCAGCGTTTCCGTCCAAACGCGCTTTGCTCTAGCACGCGGGCGGCGGCGGCGGAAGCCGGCATCCCCGCGGCGGACCGTCAGCCGCCGACGAAGCGGTCGCGCCAGGCCGGCTGGCTGCCCGGCTGTGGCAGGGGCCGCGCCTCGTGCACGGCCCGAGCACAGGCGCGCGCCAGCGTTGCGGCAGCGGCGCTGCCGATGGCGATCATGTCGTGCACGGGATCGGCGAGCGGCCGATGCCCGGTGGCGGCCGCGAACACCGTGTCGCCGTCGAGCGGGGTGTGCACGGGGTGGAGGGCCCGCGCCAGGCCGTCCTGGGCCATGACCGCGAGGTGCCGGGCCTGCGCCTTGGTCAGCACCGCGTCTGTCGCCACCAGGGCGATGGTGGTGTTTTCCAGCCGGCGCGACTTGGTCTGCGGCCTGTGCGCGTCAGCCGGGAAGGGCTGCGGCAGGCCGAGGCCGCCGAATTCGTCCGCCTGCTCCCACGGCGCGGCCCAGAAATGCGGGCCGTCGGCCACCGTCGCGCTTCCCAGGGCGTTCACGGCGACGATCGCGCCCACGGTGAAGCCCCCGGCCCGGGCCGAGGCGGAGCCGAGACCGCCCTTCCATGTCGCCGTGGTGGCGCCCGTGCCGGCACCGGCCGTGCCCAGCGCAAAATCGGCGCCGGCCGCCCGCGTCGCCTCGAAGCCGAGGTCGCGATAGGGGGGATAGCGGCCCCAGGCCTTGTCGCCGCCGTTGAGGAGATCGAACAGGATGGCGGCCGGCACGATCGGCACCCGCATCGGGCCGACGGCGAAACCCCGTCCCGCCTCGGCCAGGCAGGCCATCGCCCCGGCTGCCGCGTCGAGGCCGAAGGCCGAGCCGCCCGAGAGCACGATGGCATCGACCGCCTCCACCAGGCGTTCGGGCTGGAGCAGATCGGTCTCCCGGGTGCCGGGCGCGCCGCCGCGCACGTCGACGGACGCGACGGCCGGCCTGTCGAACACGATGGCGGTGACGCCGGAGCCGAGGGCGAGGTCCTCGGCCTGGCCGACGCGGACGCCGCTGACGTCGGTGATGAGGTTGCGCATGTCCTGCCTCCTGCGGTGCGGCGCCGCAGGCCAGAAGGGCACCATGGCCGGTTGGTCGTCAAGACGGGCCGGCACGGCTCCGGGACAGGCCGGATGCTGCGGGCGTCGCCCATCACGGCCGATCACGAGATGATGATGCCGCGGCTGAAACGCTTGGAGCGGGGACGCGGGCGCGCTAAGCAGCCCGGCGGCGTTCCCCTGGATCGATCATGGCCGACATCACGCTTCCCGCCGTCTTCCTTGCCGGCCTCGCCTCCTTCCTGTCGCCCTGCGTGCTGCCGCTGGTCCCGCCCTATCTGACCTATCTCACCGGCACGACCCTCGACCGGCTCGCCGCGGACAGTGTCGATGCCGGCGTGCGCCGCCGCGCCATCCTGGTGGCGGCGCTGTTCGTCGCGGGCTTCGCCACGGTGTTCGTGATCCTGGGCGCCACGGCCTCGGTGTTCGGCCAACTCGTGCGCCAGCACCTCGACCTGCTCGGCACGATCGCCGGCATCGCCATCATCGTCATGGGCCTGCATTTCCTCGGCCTGTTCCGCATCGGCTTCCTCTATCGCGAGGCCCGGTTCCAGGGGCCGACCTCCACCGGCCTGTGGAGCGCCTATGCGATGGGCCTGGCCTTCGCCTTCGGCTGGACCCCCTGCATCGGGCCGGTCCTGGCCACGGTCCTGGCGGTGGCCGGCCGGGAGCAGAGCGTGGGGCAGGGGGCTTTCCTGCTTGCGCTCTATTCGGCCGGGCTCGGCGTGCCGTTCCTCGCCGCCGCCTTCGCCATGGGTCCGTTCGTGCGCTTCCTCAAGCGCTTCCGCGCCCATCTCGGCACGGTGGAGAAGGTGATGGGCGGGGTGCTCGTCCTCGCCGGCATCGCCTTCCTCACCGGGGCGACGACCAACCTGTCCTACTGGCTGCTGGAGACGTTCCCGGCGCTCGGGCTGGTGGGGTAGGGCGAGGCGGCGCCGTCTTCCGCGAAAGGCTGGGGAAGCCGCTCAGCCGCGGCAGCGAGGGCCGCTCGCCGTCCTCGATCGCGAAAGAGGACGTCCTCGATCACGAAGGAGGGCGCCGCGAGAGGAAATCACCTCCAGGACAGGGCCTCCTTTCCCTGCACGCGATGGTGGTCGATGCCCAAGGTCCTGATTCCTGTTCTCATTCTTTCTGCCCTGATCGGCTGGTCCTCCGCCCGCGCGGGGGAGGCCGCACGGCCATGCCATGTGTCCGCGCTGCAGCCGGGCGGCCGGGATAGTCCGGCTGCGGAGACGTATTCCGTCGGTGCGCGTCCTCTCGCGGTGGCGGCGCCGGAGCGCGGCGGCGTCATCGACGCCACGCTCTGGTATCCGACGGGATCGTCCGGTCGGCGCGTCGTCGTCGGTGACGATAGTCCCCTGTTCCAGGGCACTCCGGCCCTGGCGGACAGCGCGATCCGCGAAGGGTGCCGGCCCCTCGTGGTGTTGTCGCAGGGCGGGCTGCGGTCCGGCCCGAACATCGGCGCCTGGATGGCGTCGCGCCTGGCGGCGAAGGGCTTCGTGGTTGCGATGCTGCGTCAACCCGATCCGAGACATCTGACCGAAGCGCAGACGTTGCCCGAAATCTGGCTGCGCCCCGCCGACATCTCGGCGGCGCTCACGGCCATTCTGGGAAACGCCGATCTTTCAAGGCATATCGATCCCGATCGGATCGGCGTGCTCGGCTACCAGATCGGAGGCACCGCGGCGCTTTCTCTTGCCGGAGGGCGTCTGGATGCGGCGAGCGTCCAGGCTTCCTGTGACGCAGGCGGCGTTGGTGTCGACTGCGGGAGATTCCGGAAAGCCGGCCTGGATCTGCGCACCATCGATGCGGAACGGCTCGGCCGCCCGAATGCCGATGCGCGCATCCGGGCGATCGTCGTCGTCGATCCCGAGTTCAGTCGCGACTTCACCCGGGCAAGCCTCGAAAACATCTCCATCCCGGTCAGCCTCGTCAATCTGGGCAGGCCGGAGGCCCTCTGGCCCGGTCTCGACGCTCAAGGACTGACCCGCTCGATCCGGCAGGCCCGCTACGACGCGATGCCGGACGCGACGCAGTTCAGCGCCTTTCCCTTGTGCAAGCCCGGCGCGGCCGACATCCTGCGCTCGGACGGCGAGGAAGCGATCTGTGATGATCCCCTGGGCGGGCGCGGTCGCGGGCAGATCCATGACGCGCTTGCGCAGAGGGTTGCGGCAGCCTTCCGCTCGAGCTTCTGACGCCCGATAGGGAAAAGCCGCCGCGGTCGTCCGGGCGCTGCCCCGCCGCAGGCTTCGCAAGCCGCATCGGCAGCGGCGCGCTCGATCATCGACGTTCGATCAGCACCATCCTCAGAAAATCGAGAACGCGGGCGTCCAACGCGTTCTCCGCTCCGCCTTCCCGATGCGAGCAGCGAAGTCCCTGCAAGGACTGACGGTCCAGCCACAGGGCCAACTGGACGCCAATCACGGTCTTGCCCGCCACGATCTCGACTTGCGACCAGGCGAACTTCCGGCCCTCCATTTCTCGCAGAGAGAGGGCGAGCGGCGGACTATGAGCCTCGACTTCCACCTGCGAGAAGAGGTCCCGGCGCTCGTTCATGACGCTGGCAGCCTGCCAGAGACTCAATTGTCCCAGAGGGAAACGAAGCGGATCGGTCAGGGCGTCGACGTCGAGCGCGCTGTCCGTCGGAGCCCGCCGACGGAAGAGGGTGCATTGGAGCGTATTGGCAGCGCAGCCTTCTCCTCGGCATGCGAAAATCAGATCCGTCTCCGATCCCGGGGATCCGGACGTTGCTGAGCTGATCGTCCAGCCGGGATAGTCCCGGTTCGGGACCTTGGCCTGGATCGGCGTGCTCATCAGGAGGAGGCATGCGAAGATGAATGGACGTCTTCGAGGCGGCATATGCCCCTCCGGGATTGCCATCGGATCGAGACGGCGCGCCTCGCCCGCCAGCCCATAAGAAAAGCCCGCCCCGTTGCCGGGGCGGGCCTCGTCGGGAAGAGATCGCCGATCAGTTCTGGAAGTAGGTGATCTTGCCGTCGTCACCCTTCTTCCAGGTGTACATGACGTAGTCGACGGTGGTGCGGTCACCCTTCTTGTCGTAGGAGATGTCGCCGATCACGGTCTTGAAGACCTTGCCCGAATGCATGACGTCGGCGAGCTTCTTGGGGTCGGAGGACTTGGCTTCCGCCGCTGCCTGGGCGAAGATCTGCATGGCGGCGTAGGAATAGAGCGTATAGCCTTCCGGCTCGAAGTTCTTGGCCTTGAACTTGGCGACGACGTCAGCCGCGGCCGGGTTCTTGCGCGGATCGGGGCCGAAGGACATCAGCGTGCCGATGACGCCGTCGCCGCCGATGGTGGCGAACTCGTCGGAGGTGATGCCGTCGCCGGACATCATCACGGTCTTGAGGCCCTGGTCGCGCATCTGGCGCACGATCAGACCGCCCTCCGTGTGCAGGCCGCCCCACATCAGGATGTCGGCGCCCGACGCCTTGATCTTGGAGACCAGGGCCGAATAGTCCTTCTCGCCGGTGTTGACGCCCTCGTACAGCACTTCCTTGATGCCGTCGGCATTCATGAAGCCCTTGGCGGCGTCGGCCAGGCCCTGACCGTAGGTGGTCTTGTCATGGGCGATGGCGATCTTCTTGCCGGCGAAATTCGCCTTGGCATAGTCGGCCCAGAGCTTGCCCTGCTGGTCGTCGCGGCCGCAGGTGCGGAAGGCGTCCCACAGCCCACGTTCCGTCACCTTCGGGTTGGTGGCCGAGGGGGTGATGAACAGGATGCCGTTCTCGGCATAGACTTCGGAGGCCGGGATTGTGACGCCCGAGTTGAAGTGGCCCACCACCAGGGTCACGCCGTCGCCGACGAACTTGTTGGCGACCGAGACGCCCTGCTTGGGATCGGAGACGTCGTCGCCGGTCTCCAGCACGATCTTCTCGCCGTTGATGCCGCCGGCGGCGTTGATGTCTTCCACCGCCTGCTCGGTGCCGTTCTTGAGCTGGGCGCCGAAAGCCGCGTTCGGGCCGGTGATCGGGCCGGCCACGCCGACCTTGATCTCGGCATGGGCCACGCCGCCGAGGGCGAGGCCGGCAACCAGCACGGCGCTGGTCAACCAAAGTTTTTTCATGTGGTTCTCCCTGATGGTAACCGGAACCGCGGAAACGGCGCCGGGTCTGGCGGAAGCAATCACGCCTAGCCGTTCATTCTGCTCAGTTTGGCGTCATTGTCATCCGGATTCATGAAATTCGTCTGATGTTGCCTAACCTTGCCGTCAGCGCTTCGAGCGCCAGGCAAAGGGTCCCGCCGGCTCGAACAGCCACGTGTATTTCGACACCATCTGCTTGACGCGGGTGTAGCGGTAGCCGATGGCGCCGATGGCCTGGACGACGACGAGGTCGACCAGGAAATAGTGCGGGGACAGGAGCGTGCCCTGGAACAGGGCCATGTGGATGAAGCGCACCGCGGCGGCGAGGATGACGAGATAGACCGCCAGGATGTAGTAGGGCCGCCAGGTCTGGGCGCAGGCGCGGCCGGTCATCCAGGCTCCGGCGCCGCCGAGGATCACGGTGACGAGCAGGAACAGCCAGGCGGAGGGCTCCTCGTAGATGATGCCCTGCATCAGTGCCTCCCGCCCTCGAGATAGGCCGCCCGCACCTCGGGGCGCGCCAGCAATTCCTGCCCGCTGCCCGACATGGTGACGACCCCGTTGACCAGGACATAGCCGCGATGGGCGAGCTTCAGCGCGTGGAAGGCGTTCTGCTCGACCAGGAAGACGGTGAGCTTCTGGCTGCGGTTGAGCTCGCGGATCGCATCGAAGATCTGCCGGACGATCAGCGGGGCGAGGCCGAGCGAGGGCTCGTCCAGCATCAGCAGCCGCGGCCGGCTCATCAGCGCCCGGGCGATGGCCAGCATCTGCTGCTCGCCGCCGGACAGGGTGCCGCCACGCTGGGCCACCCGCTCCTTGAGGCGGGGGAACAGGGTGAACATCGCGGCGAGGTCCTCCTCGAAATGGGCGTAGCCGTCGATGGCGGCGCCCATCTGGAGATTCTCCATCACCGTCATGCGCGGGAAGATGCGCCGGCCCTCGGGCGACTGGGCGATGCGCAGGCGCGCGATCTCATGCGTCGCCAGGCGGGTGATGTCGCGGCCCTCGTAGTGGATCTGGCCGTTGCGGGCGCGCGGCGAGCCGAAGATGGTCATCATCAGCGTCGACTTGCCGGCGCCGTTCGCCCCGATCAGCGTGACGATCTCGCCCTCGTGGACGTCGATGTCGACGCCCTTGAGCGCGATGATGTTGCCGTAATAGGTCTCGACGCCTCTGACCGACAGAAGGGGCGTGCGGAGTGCCTCGCTCATAGTCCGACCTCCGCCTCGACCTTCTCCACCTCCTCGTCGTCGACACCGAGATAGGCGGCAATGACCTTGGGGTCGTTGCGCACCTCGTCGGGGGTGCCGTCCGAGATCTTGGTGCCGTAGTCGAGCACCACGACATGGTCGGAGATCTCCATCACCACCGACATGTCGTGCTCGATCAGGAGGACCGAAGTCTCGTGCTCGGTCCGGATGCTGCGCAGCAGCCGGTTGAGCTCACCGCTTTCGCGCGGGTTGAGGCCGGCAGCCGGCTCGTCGAGGCAGAGCAGCACCGGCTCGGTGCACATGGCGCGGGCGATCTCCAGGCGGCGCTGGTCGCCATAGGGCAGGTCGCCGGCCGCGTCGTCGGCGCGGTGGATCAGGTCGATCTTGTCGAGCCAGTACTTGGCCCGCTCGATCGCCGCCCTTTCCGCGCTGGTATAGATCGGCAGGCCGAAGATACCGAGGATGGAAAAGCCCGAGGCCTTCAGCAGCGGATTGTGCTGGGCGACCAGGAGGTTCTCCAGCACGGTCATGCCGGAGAACAGGCGGATGTTCTGGAAGGTGCGCGCCACCCGCGCCTTCTGCGACACTAGGAAGTCCGGCATGCGCTCCAGCAGGAAGAGCCGGTCGGAGCCGGGCGGGCTGGCGCGGCCGGTCCGGGTCGTCAGCGCCTCGAGCCCGCCCCAGACCGAAGGGTCGCCGTGGCGCAGGGCGATGCGGCCCTCTGTCGGCTTGTAGAAGCCGGTGATGCAGTTGAACACCGTGGTCTTGCCGGCGCCGTTCGGGCCGATCAGGGCGGTGATGTCGCCGCGGCCGACCTGGAAGACGAGGTCGTTGACGGCGATGAGGCCGCCGAAGCGCATGGTGAGGTGGTCGACCTTGAGGATGGGGTCGTCGATCCAGCGGGCGCTCATCCGTGGCCCTCCTTCACGAGGTCGGCGGACACGGTTTTTCGTTCCTTCAGGAAGGCCGTCGGCGTGCGGTGCGAGATCAGGCCGCGGGGTTTCCACAGCATCATCACCACCATGCCGGCGCCGAACAGCAACGCACGATACTTGGTGGGGTCGAAGTCGGCGCCGAAGATCTGCTTGAGGAAATCGAGCTCACGCAGGAACTCGAAGCCGCCTTGCAGGACGAAGGCGGCGATGACGACGCCGACCAGGCTTCCGGAACCGCCGAGAACGACGATGGCCAGGATCGTCGCCGATTCGGTGAAGACGAAGCTCTCCGGCGAGATGAAGCCCTGCCGCGCCGCGAAGAAGGCGCCGGCGAAGCCACCGAACATGGCGCCGATGGCAAAGGCCGTGAGCTTGGTCTTGGTGGTGTTGATGCCCAGCGACCGGCAGGCGATCTCGTCCTCGCGCAGGGCTTCCCAGGCCCGGCCGATCGGCAGGCGGCGCAACCGCAGCGTCACCGCCGCGGTGACCAGCGCCATGGCCAGGATCAGGTAGAACAGGAAGATGGTGCGATAGATCGGTGAGAAGGGCAGGCCGAAGAAGGCGGCGAAGCCGCTGTCGGATGCGTTGAAGGGCAGGCCGAAGAAGGTCGGCCGCGGGATGCCCGAGATGCCCTCGTAGCCGTTGGAGAAGTCCTTCCAGTTGATCAGCACCAGCCGGACGATCTCGCCGAAGGCGAGGGTGACGATGGCGAGATAGTCGCCGCGCAGGCGCAGCACGGGGAAGCCGAGGATCACGCCCCAGAAGGCGGCCAGGATGCCCGAGAGCGGCAGCAGGATCCAGAAGGACAGGCCGAACTGGGTGGACAGCAGGCCATAGGAATAGGCACCGACCGCGTAGAAGGCGACATAGCCGAGATCGAGCAGGCCTGCGAGGCCGACCACGATGTTCAGGCCCCAGCCCAGCATGATGTAGATCAGGATCTGGATGCCGTAATTGTCGATCCATTTGATCGAGCCGCCGGGGCCGTGGATCGCCAGCATCACCAGGGGATAGGCGATGACGGCGCCGAGCAGGACATAGCCGGTGGCCGGTTGCCGCAGCACCGCGCCGATGCCGGCGCCGAAATCGCGGGCGATGGCCTTGCGCCGCTCCGTGAAGAAATCAGCGGCCACGGCGATGATCACGCCGATGGCGACCAGCGCGGTGCGGGCCTTCAGCGAGACCTGATCGTCGGCGTTGAGCACCTCGAAGGCGCCGTAGAGCGCCACCGCGATGCCGGCCAGCGAAATCAGCCACCAGCGCCGATCGCCGATGAAGGACAGCACGAAGCGCCCGAACATCACGACGAACACCAGCCAGAGCAGCAGTGGAATACTCGTGGTCAGGATCAGCTTGTTGGAGATGTCCTGGACCGTGACGAGGCCCACGGTCGGCAGGAACAGGCCGAGGGCCAGGAGGCCGGCAATGCCGGCCCGCCTGAGGGCACCGTAGACGTCCGCAGCCGCGCCGGCGACGGGTTGATCGTCCAGCGTCTTGATCACACCTTCCCTGCTCATGATCAGACCTTCTCGACTTCGGGTTTGCCGAGGAGGCCCTGCGGCAGGAAGATCAGCGTGATGGCGAGAATGGAGAAGGCGGCGACGTCCTTGTAGTCGATGGAGAAATAGGCCGACCACATGGTCTCGACCAGGCCGATGAGGATGCCGCCGAGCACCGCACCGGGCAGAGAGCCGATGCCGCCGAGCACCGCCGCCGTGAAGGCCTTCACGCCGGGCACGAAGCCGTCGGAGAAAGTCACGACCCCGTAATAGGTGAGGTAGAGGACGCCGGCCACCGCCGCCAGGGCCGCGCCCATGACGAAGGTGAGGGAGATCGTCTTGTCGACGTCGACGCCGAGCAGGGCCGCCATCTTGCGGTCCTGCTCGCAGGCGCGCTGGGCCCGGCCGAGCGGCGTCTTGGTGACGAGATACCAGAAGCCCGCCAGCAGCACCCCCGTCACCAGGAAGATGATGATCTGCTTGTAGGAGATCACCGTGTCGAAGGTCTCCGAATGCATCACGGTGATGGTCTGGGAGAACATCGGCGGGATCGCCTTGTTGCGCGGCCCCTGCGCCACCTGGACGAAGTTGGACAGGAAGATCGACATGCCGATGGCGGAGATCAGCGGCGCCAGGCGGAAGGAGCCGCGCAGCGGCCGGTAGGCCACGCGCTCGATGGTCCAGCTCCACAGGCCGGTGACCGCCATGCCGACGATCAGCACCACCAGGAGCGCCAGCGCCACCGAGGCGATGCCGAGCCAGGTGGTGAGCAGCAGGAAGGCGATCAGCGCGATGAACGCGGACAGCATGAACACGTCGCCGTGGGCGAAGTTGACCATGCCGATGATGCCGAAGACCATCGTGTATCCGATGGCGATGAGTCCGTAGATGGACCCGAGAGTCAGCCCATTGATGAGCTGCTGGACGAACACTTCGACTTGCATCGTCGACGGACTTTCCCCTTGTGAACGCCGCCGGTTTTATGCCCGCATCCGCGTCCCTTCGCGGGACGGTTCTTGATGCGGGGAAAGCGGTCGTTCGGACCCGAACCCCTCTTAGCAAGGGGTTTGGAATGTGACAATCGCGCGGCAGCGTTCACTTGTCAAAAGAACGATTTGAGACGGTTTTTACGGCAATGCATTCGAAAAATGGGCGGCGAACACTGGTTCGGCGCACAAAGATTTCGCAGCGGGCCTTTTCATGACATGCCGGCCTGCGATTTCTCGGCCAAGCTCAAGCAAAAGGCTTGCATGCTAGCAGTGTTCGCGCCGTGCCAGGGCCCGCAATTCATGCCCTGCCAAGTCGTTCCGGCGGAATGTGCGGGAAAAACGGCGCATACGGGATAGACATCCCGAAATCGTCCGGACCGGCGCACGGCGGCCGCCGGCGCGGTCACGCGATTGTGCGCGCCAGGGTCAGCGCCTCGGGCGTGTCGACGTCGAAGACCGGCCCCTCGCCGTCGACGGCGATCTCGACGACCGCGTCGGCATGCGCCTTCAGGATCTGGCGCGCGCCGGAATCGCCCTGCAACGCCTTGAGCTCGTCGAAGAAGCGCCGGGCCCAGAGCACCGGGTTGCCGCGCCGGCCGGCGACGCTCGGCAGCGCCACCAGCGCGCCTCTGGCCGGCTCGAAGGCGGCGATCAGCCGGTCGATCAGCGCGGCGTCGACGCCCGGCATGTCGCCGAGGCAGATGACGGCCGCGTCCGCTTCGGCCGGCACGGCCGCGATGCCGGTGCGCACCGAGGTCGACATCCCCTCGGCGTAATCGGGATTGGCGGCAAAGCGCACGTCGAGGCCGGCGAGGGCGGCACGCACCGCCTCCTCCTGGTGGCCGGTGACGACGATGACGGGCCGCGCCCGCGAGGCGAGGGCGTTCTCCACCGCGATGCGCACCAGCGGACGCCCGCCGACCTCCTGCAGGAGCTTGTTCGGCCCGCCCATCCGGGTCGAGCGGCCGGCGGCCAGGACGACGGCCGCGACCGCCGGCATCTCCGCCTCCACCGTGCCGGCGCGGGGCTGCGGCCGCGTGACGATCTCCATCAGGAGGCCGCCGACGCCGAGGCCGGTAATGTCCTGGCGCGTGATCGGCAGGCCGGCCAGGAGGCGATGCAGCACCCAGTCGAAGCCGTTCTCCTTCGGGCTGCGGGCGCAGCCCGGCGCGCCCAGCACCGGCCTGCCGTCGAGCTCGCCGAGGAGCAGGAGATTGCCCGGGTCGACCGGCATGCCGAAATGCTCGATGCGCCCGCCCGCCGCCAGCAGCGCCGCGGGGATCACGTCGCGTCGGTCGGCGATGGCGGAGGCGCCGAAGACGATGGTGAGGTCGGCCGTGCCGATGCCGCGCAGGCCCGCGCTCAGGGCGGCGGTCTCGTGGGCGACGCGCGTCTCCGCCACGATCCGCGCACCCGCCGGCGCCAGGCGCTCCTCGAGCGTGCGCAGCGTCTTGGCGACCACGCTGTCCTTGAGGCCCGGCAGCAGCGTCGAGACCACGGCGACGTCGAGCGGCCGGAACGGCGCCACCGTCAGCACGGGCGCGCCGAGGGCGGCGAGGGCGTCGTCCAGCACCGGCCGGTCGACGGCGAAAGGGATGATCTTCACGGTGGCGATCATCTCGCCGGGCTCGACCGCGACGAAGGCGGGCAGGGTGGCGAGCGTGATGGCTTCGTGCACCCGGTTGAGCGCGTCGATGCGGGCACGGTCGACGACCAGCACGCCCGCCACCTCGGCGAAGAGGTTGGCGCGGCCGGTGAAGGCGTCCTCGACGTGCACGCCGCCGTCGGCGACGCGGGCGGCGATGCGGGCGGCGGCCTCGTCCTCGGTGACGTCGCCGGCCTCGAGCCGCGACACGACGATCTCGGCGACGCCCTCGCGCCTGAGCGCCGCGACTTCGGCCGGACCGATGCGCGTGCCCTTGCGCAGCACCAGCTCGCCCTTGCGGATCGAGTGGACCGCGACGCCCTCCAGGGCATCCTCGACGGGAACCGGCCCAAAGAACATCAGGCTGCCCGCGCCTGCTTCTCGCCGCTCTCCAGGCGCAGCGCCGCGGTGATCTCGGCGACGATCGAGACGGCGATCTCCGCCGGGCTGATGGCGCCGATGTCGAGGCCGACCGGGGCGTGGATGCGCGCCAGCGCCGCGTCGGAGAAGCCGGCCGCCCTCAGCCGCTCGAGCCGCCGGGCATGGGTCTTCCGCGAGCCGAGCGCCCCGATATAGAAGCAGTCGCGGCTGAGGGCATGCGCCAGGGCCGGATCGTCGATCTTCGGGTCGTGGGTCAGGGCGATGAAGGCGGTGTAGCGGTCGACGCCGAGCGGGGGCAGGGCGACGTCGGGCCATTCCGCCACCAGGGTGACGTCGGGAAAGCGCTCGGGCGAGGCGAAGGCGGTGCGGGGGTCGACGACGATCGGCTCGTGGCCGAGCAGCCGGGCGAGCGGCACCAGCGCCTGGCTGATATGCACGGCGCCGGTCATGACGAGCTTCACCGGCGGCACGTGGACGGTGAGGAAGAAGCGCCGGCCGTCCAGCGCCACCATGGCGGACTTGCCCTTGCGCAGCTGCTCGGCGACCGCGGCGGCGAGGGGATCGCCGGCGGCCGCCTCGTGCACGACCCGCTCCTCGCCGGTCTCGACATCGGTGACCAGCACGATCGGCCGGCGCGCGGCGCGCGCGGCGTTGACGGCCTTGAGGGTGGCGAGCTTCATCTAATCCACCTTCTCGACATAGACGCGGATGGTGCCGCCGCAGGACAGGCCTACCCGCCAGGCGGTTTCGTCGGCGACGCCGAATTCCAGCATCCTGGGCTCGCCCGAGCCGATCACGTCGACCGCCTCGGTCACGACGGCGCCTTCGACGCAGCCGCCCGAGACCGAGCCGAGGAAATTGCCGTCCTCGTCGATGACGAGGCTGGAGCCGACGGGGCGCGGGGCCGAGCCCCAGGTCTCCACGACGGTGGCGATGGCGACGCCCTTGCCGGCCTCGCGCCAGGCCTCGGCCCGGGCCAGGATGTCGGTATCGGATGCAAGGTCCATGGGTGATCTCCTTGTCTGCCTCTCAGGCGACCTTCCTTAGCCATGCCGCCGGATCGGCATCCGCGTCGGCCTCGCGCCCCAGCGCCCGCACCAGGTCGCCCATGCTCTTGAGATTGTGCATGGTCCTGAATTCGTCCACATGCGGCAGCATCGCCTTGATGCCGGCGGCGCGCGCCTCGAAGGCCTGGAAGCGCAAGAGCGGGTTGAGCCAGATGAAGCGCCGGCAGGAGCGCTGCACCCGGTCCATCTCGTGGGCGAGGCCCGCATCGACCTGGCGCTCCAGCCCGTCGGTGATCAGCAGCACGACGGCGCCCTGGCCGAGCACCCGGCGCGACCAGTCCTTGTTGAAGCGCTCGAGGCAATGGGCGATGCGCGTGCCGCCGTCCCAGTCCTTCACCAGGCGGCTGCACTGCTCCAGCGCCTCGTCCGGGTCGCGGGTGCGCAGCGCCCTGGTGATGTTGGTGAGGCGCGTGGCGAAGACGAAGGCGTGCACCCGCCGGCCCTGCTCGGAGACGGCGTGCAGGAAATGCAGGAACAGCCTGGAATAATCGGCCATGGAGCCGGAAATGTCGCACAGCGCCACGATCGGCGGATGCTTGACCGCCGGCCGGCGGAACTTGATGTCGACGACATGGCCGGCATTGCGCATGGCGGCCCGCATGGTGCGGCGCAGGTCGATGACCCGGCCCTCGCCCGGCACCAGGCGACGGGTCTCGACCAGGTCGACCGGCATGCGCAGGCGCACCATCTCGCGCTTGGCGAGAGCGATCTCCGCCGCGGTCATCTGGGCGAAATCCTTGTCCTTCAGCACCTCGCGCTCGGAGACGGTGAGCCTGGCGTCGAGCTCGAGCACCTTCTCCTCGGCCTGCTCCTTCGGCGCCTGCTTGAACATCGCCTCGTTGACGCGCTGGCTGCCGGCCTGAGGCCTCGCCTTCTTCTCCGAGCGGTCGACCGCCACCGGCGACATCATGGCGATGAGCTTGTCCATCAGGGCGCGCTTGCGCCAGAACAGGGCGAAGGCCTGCTCGAACAGGATGGACTGCTCGTGCCGCTTCACGAAGACGGCGTGCAGCGTCCAGTAGAAGTCGTCGCGGTCGCCGATGCGTGCGGTCTCGACGGCGGCGATGGCGTCCAGCACCGAGGCCGGGCCGACGGGCAGCCCGGCCTCGCGCAGGCAGCGGGCGAAATAGACGATGTTCTCGGCCAGATGCCCGGACGCCTCGCTCATCTCACTGCGCCGCCTGCAGCTGTGCGCGCATGCCGTCGATCAGGCGCTTGGCCTCGCTGCCGGACATGCGGGCGATGTCGTCCTGATACTTCAGGAGCACGCCGAGGGTGTCGGAGACCAGCGCCGGGTCGAGCGCGACGGCGTCGAGCTCGGTGAGGGCGGTGGCCCAGTCCAGGGTCTCGGCGACGCCCGGCGCCTTGAACAGGTCCTCCCGGCGGATGGCCTGGACGAAGGCCACCACCTCGCGCGACAGGCGCGCAGCCACGCCCGGCACCTTGCGGCGCAGGATCTCCAGCTCGCGCTCGGCGCTGGGATAGTCGACCCAGTGATAGAGGCAGCGCCGCTTCAGGGCGTCGTGGATCTCGCGGGTGCGGTTGGAGGTGATGATGACGATCGGCGGCTCCGGCGCCTTGATGGTGCCGAGCTCGGGGATGGTCACCTGGAAGTCGGACAGGACCTCGAGGAGATAGGCCTCGAAGGCTTCGTCGGTGCGGTCGAGCTCGTCGATCAGCAGCACCGGCGCGCCGGCGCCGGTGTCGCCGAGGGCCTGCAGCACCGGCCGGCGGTGGAGGAAGCGCTCGGAGAACAGCTCGCTGCCGAGGGTGGCGCGGTCGACGTCGCCGGCCGCCTCGGCCAGGCGGATCTCGACCATCTGCGCCATGGTGTTCCACTCGTACACGGCCGAGGCGATGTCGAGGCCCTCGTAGCATTGCAGGCGGATCAGCGGGCGGGCCAGCACCGTCGCCAGCACCTTGGCGATCTCGGTCTTGCCGACGCCGGCCTCGCCTTCCAGGAACAGCGGACGCTTCATGCGCAGGGCGAGGAAGAGCACGGTGGCGAGGTCCCGCCCGGCGACGTAGTCGGCGCCCGCGAGCAGCGTGGCGGTGGCGTCGATGGAGGCGGGGAGGGCAGGCGCTGGCGTCATCGGGAACTACCGGTCTTTCCTGGATCATGCAGCAGGCGGAGCCTGAAATAATGCTGCGCAGCGCGAAATGTCAGGGTGGAGGGCGCGATCCGAGGCCCTGGTCGGCGAAGGCTTTCGTGCAGCCCGGCCGTCGCCGCATCGAAGCAGCCGAAAGACCACCCGCGCGAGCGAACCCGGCTGTCGGAGGACATCGAGGTCCGTCTTCACGGCCATCACCGTCGCCCCGCCCGGGAGCGAGGTGCCGGCGGCGTCGACGATGGCGTCGACGCCGCGCCGGGTGGCCGCCGACCACGACCGCCACGCCGCCGACCCGCATCGTCATGGTCCCGAAACCGGCTGTTCGAGCGCCGCTCAGCGGCGCGCCGCCTCCACCGCGCGACGGGTCAGCACGCCGATGAGATGGGCACGATACTCGGCGCTGGCATGGATGTCACCGTTAAGGCCGTCGGGCGAAAGGGTGACGCCGTCGAGCGCCTTCGGCGTGAAGCGCGCGGTGAGCGCTTCCTCGGCGGCGGCATGGCGGAACACGCCGTCGGAGCCTGCGCCGGTGACGGCGACGCGCACGGTGCCGCGCCTGGCGACGAAGACGCCGACCAGGGCGTAGCGCGAGGCCGGGTTCGGGAACTTCTCGTAGGCGGCCCTGGAGGGGATCGGGAACGCCACGCGGGTGATGATCTCGCCCTCCTCCAGCGCGGTGCTGAACAGGCCGGCGAAGAACTCGTCCGCGGGGATGCGCCGCTTGTTGGTGATGATCGTGGCGCCGAGGGCCAGCGCCGCCGCGGGATAGTCGGCGGCGGGGTCGTTGTTGGCCAGCGAGCCGCCGATGGTGCCGCGCGCCCGCACCGCCGGGTCGCCGATCAGGCCGGCGAGGCGGGCGAGCGCCGGGATCGCCTCGGCGACGGCCGGGCTGGTCGCCACCCGGCCATGCGGCGTCATGGCGCCGATCACCACGACCCGGCCCTTGACCTCGATGCCGACGAGATCGGCGACGCCGCCGAGGTCGATGAGCCGGGACGGGCTGGCGAGGCGCTGCTTCATGGTGGGGATCAGCGTGTGTCCGCCGGCGAGCAGCTTGGCGTCTTCCGCCTTGGCGAGGGCGGCGACAGCGGCGCGGACAGAGGCCGGGCGCTGATAGTCGAAGGCGTACATGGGGTCCTCCCGATGGAGCGCGGACCGAGGGTCCACGAAGGATGCAAAAGCGTGGCCGGAAGCGGAGCTTCCGGCCGTCCCTGTCGTCACTCGGCCGCGGCCTTGAGCCGGTTCGCCCGCTGCACCGCCTGCCAGACCGCCTGGGGCGTCGCCGGCATCGGCACGTCCTCGCTGCCGATGGCGTCGGTGAGGGCGTTGATCACCGCCGGCGGGGCGGCGATCGCCCCGGCCTCGCCGCAGCCCTTGATGCCGAGCGGGTTGGAGGGGCAGCGCGTCTTGGTCATGCCGACGTTGAAGGAGGGCAGGTTGTCGGCGCGCGGCATGCAATAGTCCATGTAGGAGGCGGTCAGAAGCTGGCCGTCCTTGTCATAGACCGTGCCCTCCAGCAGCGCCTGGCCGACGCCCTGGGCGATGCCGCCGTGCACCTGGCCCTCGACGATCATCGGGTTGATCAGCTCGCCGAAATCGTCGACCGCGGTCCAGCGCTCGATGGTGGTGACGCCGGTCTGCGGATCGATCTCCAGCTCGCAGATATGCACGCCGGCCGGGAAGGTGAAGTTGGTCGGATCGTAGAACGCGCCCTCCTTCAGACCCGGCTCCAGCTCCTGGCCGGAGAACTTGTGGGCGATATAGGCCTGCAGCGCCACCTCGCCGAAGCCGAGCCCCTTGTCGGTGCCGGCCACGGTGAAGCGGCCGTCCTTGAACTCGATGTCGCCTTCGGAGGCTTCGAGCACGTAGGAGGCGACCTTCTTGCCCTTGGCGATCACCTTGTCGACCGCCTTGACGATGGCGGACATGCCGACCGCGCCGGAGCGCGAGCCGTAGGTGCCCATGCCGAACTGCACCTTGTCGGTGTCGCCGTGGACGATCGACACCGAGTTGATGTCGATGCCGAGCCGGTCGGAGACCAGCTGGGCGAAGGTGGTCTCGTGGCCCTGGCCGTGGCTGTGGGAGCCGGTGAGCACCTCGACCGTGCCGACCGGGTTGACCCGGATCTCGGCCGATTCCCACAGGCCGACGCCGGCGCCGAGCGAGCCGACCGCCGCCGAGGGCGCGATGCCGCAGGCCTCGATATAGGCGGAGTAGCCGAGGCCCCTGAGCTTGCCGTTCCTGGCCGAGGTCCGGCGGCGGACCGGGAAGCCCTTGACGTCGTGCAGCTCCATCGCCTTGTCGAGCGCGGCGGCATAGTCGCCCGCGTCATAGGCCATGATGACGGGCGTCTGGTGCGGGAACTTGCGGACGAAGTTCTTGCGGCGGAACCGGGCCGGATCGACGCCGAGCTCGCGGGCCGCGACCTCGACCAGGCGCTCGACCACGAAGGTCGCCTCCGGCCGGCCGGCGCCGCGATAGGCGTCGACCGGCGCGGTATGGGTATAGACCGCGTCGACCTCGGCATAGATCGCCGGGATGTCGTACTGGCCCGACAGCAGCGGGGCATAGAGATAGGTCGGCACCGAGGAGGAGAAGGTCGACATGTAGGCGCCGAGATTGGCGATCGTCTTCACCCGGAGGCCGGTGATCCTGCCGGTCTCGTCGACCGCCAGCTCCGCATGGGTGACGTGGTCGCGGCCATGGGCGTCGACCAGGAAGGCCTCGGTGCGGTCGCTGGTCCATTTCACCGGCCGGCCGACGCGCCGGGCCGCCCAGACGCACACGGTCTCCTCGGCATAGATGAAGATCTTCGAGCCGAAGCCGCCGCCGACGTCGGGGGCGATGACCCTGAGCTTGTGCTCGGGCGCGATGCCGACGAAGGCCGAGAGCACCAGCCGCGCCACATGCGGGTTCTGGGAGGTGGTGTAGAGCGTGAAGCTCTCGGTGCCGCTGTCATAGTCGCCGACCGCGGCGCGCGGCTCCATCGGGTTGGGCACCAGGCGGTTGTTGACGATCTCCAGCCTGGTGACGTGCGTGGCCGCGGCGAAGGCCGCGTCCGTCGCCGCCTTGTCGCCCAGCGCCCACTCGAAGATGGTGTTGTCGGGCGCGACGTCGTGCACCTGGGGGGCGCCCTTGGCCTGGGCCTTGGCGGTCTCGGTCACCGCCGGCAGGACCTCGTAATCCACCACGACGGCCTCGGCCGCGTCCTTGGCCTGCGCCAGCGTCTCGGCGATGACGACCACGACCTGGTCGCCGACATGGCGCACCTTGCCCTGGGCGAGCGCGGGATGCGGGCCGGCCTTCATCGGCGTGCCGTCCTTGGAATGGATCATCCAGCCGCAGATCAGCCCGCCGATCTTGTCGGCGGCGAGGTCCTCGCCGGTCAGGATGCCGACGACGCCGGGCATGTGCCGGGCCTTGTCGATGTCGATCGAGCGGATGGCGGCATGGGCATGGGGCGAGCGCAGGAAATAGGCATGGGCCTGGCCCGGCCGGTTGATGTCGCTGGTATAGTTGCCCTTGCCGGTGATGAAGCGAAGGTCTTCCTTGCGGCGCACCGAGGCGCCCACTCCGGTCGTGGTCATGACGAGTCCTCCAAATGAATTCTTGATTCGGCTTCGGCCGCGGCGGACGCGGCTTCGGATTCATTCAGCGGCTCGTCGGACCTCCGATCCGGCCATGGCGGCGGCACCCGCGGCGATGGCCTTGACGATGTTGTGGTAGCCGGTGCAGCGACAGATATTGCCCTCGAGCTCTTCGCGGATGGTGTGCTCGTCGAGGTTCGGGCCCTTGCGGTTCACCATGTCGATGGCGGACATGATCATGCCGGGCGTACAGAAGCCGCACTGCAGGCCATGATTCTCACGGAACGCCTCCTGCATCGGATGCAGCACGCCGTTGACCGCCAGGCCCTCGATGGTGGTGACCGAGCCGCCGCTGGCCTGCACGGCGAGGGTGGTGCAGGACTTGACCGCCGCGCCGTCGAGATGGACCAGGCAGGCGCCGCATTGGCTGGTGTCGCAGCCCACATGGGTGCCGGTCAGACGCAGGTTCTCGCGCAGGAACTCGACCAGCAGGGTGCGGGGGTCGACATCTGCGGTGACGGCCTTGCCGTTCACCGTCAGGGATACGGAAGCCATATGTGTCCTCCAAACGTTTGCGGGCGGGAAGCCCGGAATTCCTTGGCCATTGCGACACGGAAGGTTCGCGGGATTGGCAGGGAGCCGCGACCGATGTCGCAACCCTGGAAATAGTCTGAACTGCCCGGTTTTCGGGGTCAAGCTCGACGCAGCAAAAGTTCGACCCGGGATTCCGGGCCGTTTTTGCCGATTTTTTCGCGATCTTGTGTGCAGTGCGGCGTGCCGCCGCGAGAACCGGCCGGCCGGGCGTCAATGGCCCAGGGCGTGCTCGAGATAGGCGATCTGGAACGCCGGCATGCGCGCGCGCTGGATGTCCTCCAGGCGGGCGACGACATGCATGCGTGTCAGCTCCGGATTGGGCTCGGCCGCCAGGAAGCGCTCGATCCGGGCCTGCAGCGCGGCGCCGGGCAGGGGCGAGCGCAGGCGCTGCATCATGGCGATGCGCGGGCCGTGCACCAGGATGGTCCAGCCGGGCTCGACCGAAACCTCGGCCGGGCCGAGGCCGGTCTCCTCCTCCAGCTCGCGCAGCACCGAGCCGGCGAGGTCGACCCGGTCGCCGACGACGTCGGAGGGGTCCGGCGTGCCGGCTGCGAAGTAGATGGCGCCGGCATTGGCGGTGTGGTCGGCCATCTCGCCGAGCAGGAAGTGCCCCTCGGCCGAGGTCAGCGCCGCCATGGCGAAGCCGTTCCATCTTTCCGCGCCGGGATGGCCGAAGTCGCGCCAGGCCAGGAAGCTGGCATAGTCGGTCATGAGATAGCCGCCGGAGAACACCCCGTCTGCGATCGACCAGCGGTGCAGCAGCAGCACACGGCCGTTGAACAGGGCCGGCTTGTTCTCGACCACGCTCGCCCAATGCGCGGCGATCCGATCGCGGTTCTCCTCGGCGAAGGGCCAGGACCGTGGCTCGAACCGGGTATCGAGGGTGTGGACGTCGTGGATCGCGATGGCCTCAGACACGCAGCACGCCCTCGCCGACGATCACCGCGGCGCCCGATATGGCGGCGCCGATCAGTCGGCCGTCCACCACGGTCAGGCTGAGATCGATGAGCGAGGGGCGCCCCATCTCGAAGCCCTGCTCGATGCGCAGCCGATGGTTGCCGTCCGCAGGCGCCTCGAACGCCATGACCGCGCCGGCGAAGGCGGCGACGGCCGAGCCGGTGGCCGGGTCCTCCGGGATGCCGTCGCCGGGCGAGAACATCCGGGCACGGAAGGCGCTGCCGGGCAGGGCGGTCTCGCGCGTGTAGGCATAGGCCGCACCCAGGCCTTCCTGGCCGAAGGTCTCCTTCCACACCGAGGTATCGATGCGGATCCGCCCGAGCGCGGCGAGGTCGCGCACCGGCACCAGGCTGTAGGGAAAGCCGGCGCTGTAGACGGTCGGCCGGTGGTTGTCGAAGCCGATATCCCCGGCCTCCAGGCCGAGGGCCCGGGCGAGCCGATCGTCGTCCTTGGCCTCGCCGTCGCGCTCGGGCAGCTTGGGCAGCTCGAAGCGGGCGAAGGCACGCCCGCCGCCCAGCGTCACGGCGCAGGGCACGATGCCGATCGTCTCCTCCAGTCCGAACAGGATGTCGGTCGGCTCGTCGCCGTCGATGGCGTCGGGATGGTCGAGGCTCGCCAGGAGCACGGCGGTGCCGACGGTGGGATGGCCGGCGAAGGGCATTTCCAGGCCGGGCGTGAAGATGCGGATGCGGGCGCGGTGCCGCCGGTTTTCCGGCGGCAGCACGAACACCGTCTCCGACAGGTTGAACTCGCGCGCGATCCTCTGCATCGCGCCGGCATCCAGGCCCGCGGCATCGATCACGACGGCGAGGGGATTGCCGGCGAGCGGCGTGTCGGCGAAGACGTCGAGGGTGAAGAAGCGTCTGGGCATGGCTCGAACCGTTGCAGGGGGAGAGACCGGGCGTCGTCAGACCCGCTCGACGGGGAAGCGCCGGCTGGGCGCGACGAACTCGTCCTGCGCCTCCACCACCAGGATCTCGGTGGCGCCGGCCTCGGCGGTGCGCTTCAGCAGCCCGTAGATCGAGGCGGCGGCATTGCCCAGGGCCTCCGCCGCCGAGCCGCTGCGCTTCCAGTGGAGGTTGAACAGGGCGGCGATGGCGTCCCCGGCGCCGCTGGCGGCGATGGCGAGGCGCGGCGTGCGCACGCGCCAGAACCCCTCGCCGTCGGAGGCGGCGAGGTCGATGGCGTCGACCGGGGTCTCCTCGGTGATCAGCGAGGTGACCAGCACCACCTTGGGGCCGAGGGTGTGCAGCCGCGCCACCGCGGCCTTGGCGTCGTCGAGGCGCGTCACCGGCCGGCCGGAGAGCAGCTCCAGCTCGAACTGGTTCGGGGTGATCACGTCGGCCGCCGGCACGGCCTTGTCGCGCATGAACTCGGCGATGCCCGGGCGCACGAAGACGCCGGTGCCGACATCGCCGATCACCGGATCGCAGCAATAGGTGGCGGCCGGGTTGGCCTCGCGCACCCGAGCCACGGCCGAGAGGATGGCGGTGCCGATATCGGCCGAGCCCATATAGCCGGAGACCACGCCGTCGCAGCGCGGCAGCACGCCGCGCTGGGCGATGCCGTCCACGATCTCGTCGATCATCGGCCCGTCGAACACCCGGCCCTTCCAGGCGCCGTAGCCGGTATGGTTGGAGAACTGCACGGTGTGGATGGCCCAGACGTCGCAGCCGAGCCGCTGCATGGGAAAGACGGCCGAGGCATTGCCGACATGGCCGTAGGCGACCCAGGACTGGATGGAGAGAATGTTCATCGGCAGAAGCGGCACCGTTTCGGGAGCGGGATAACAGCACGGCAGGGCGCCGGGCGCGAACGAGAATTTGTGATGCGAGGGATCATGTCAGCCGCATGGCTGCGATGCAGGCCATGCCGGCCCGGGACCGGGGGCGGGTCTTCCCTGGTGCCTGCCCCATGCCCACATTCGGTCGACATTCCCTTATCAGGGCCTCTCCCATGCTCGACATGACGCCTTCCCTGGTCCTCGACGAGGACGCTTCTCCTTCCTCCACCCCGCAACCCGTCCCGGCCGGGGACGCGGCGCTGCTCGACGCCTATTCGCAGGCGGTGATCGACGTGGCCGAGCGGGTCGGCCCGGCCGTGGTCAAGCTCGACGTGCGCCAGGGCGGCCGTCCGGCCGGCTCCGGCTCGGGCGTGATCCTGTCGCCTGACGGGCTGGTGCTGACCAACAGCCACGTCGCCCAGGGCGCCGCGCGCGTCGGCGTGCAGACGCCGGACGGCCGGCATTTCGACGCGCGGCTGATCGGCGACGACCCCGACACCGATCTGGCGCTGGTGCATATCGAGCAGCCGGTGAGCCTGCCGACGGCGCGGCTCGGCGACAGCGCGGCGCTCCGGCGCGGCCAGGTGGCGGTGGCCATCGGCAACCCGCTCGGCTTCGAGGCGACGGTGACGGCCGGCGTGATCTCGGCGCTCGGCCGCTCGCTGCGCGCCAAGAACGGCCGGCTGATCGACGACGTGATCCAGACCGACGCGGCGCTCAACCCCGGCAATTCCGGCGGCGCGCTGGTGTCCTCGCGCGGCGAGGTGATCGGCATCAACACCGCCGTGATCATGGGGGCGCAGGGCATCTGCTTCGCCGTCGCCTCGAACACGGCGAGCTTCGTCATGGGCCAGATCATCCGCCACGGCCGGGTGCGCCGCGCCTCGATCGGCGTCGCCGCGCAGCCCGGGGCGATTTCGCGCCGCGTCCAGGTGGCGACCGGCATCGAGCAGGCGAGCGGGGTGATGATATCGGCGGTCGAGACCGGTAGCCCAGCCGACGGGGCCGGCTTGCTGATGGGCGACATCGTGGTGGCGCTCGACGGTCATCGCGTGTCGGGAGCTGACGACCTGATCCGGCTGCTCGACGAGACCCGGATCGGCCGCAGCGTCACGCTCGACGTGCTGCGCAACGGCCGGGTGCGGGTGTTCGAGCTGACGCCGCGCGACCGGCGGGGAGCATGACCCGTGGCGATATCCAGGCTGCAGTGATATCGTTGCATTCATTGATGTCACTGTGTGCCCGTTCCGACTGGGAGAAGTGAGCTTGGCCAGCATCACGATCCGGAATCTCGAGGATCCGCTGAAGGTGAAGCTTCGCCTTCAGGCTGCGCGTCACGGCCGATCGATGGAGGAGGAGGCGCGCACCATTCTTCGTGCTGCGTTGGTCGAGGAGCCGGGACTGCATGTTGTCGAGAGGATCAGGCGTCGCTTTGCGGATCTCGGCGGTGTCGATCTGCCGGATCCAAAGCGTGATGCTCTTCGCGAGCCGCCGGATTTTTCGGAGTGATCGTTCTTGATACGAATGTCCTGTCGGAGTTGATGCGCGCCCATCCGGATGAGGCGGTCGTGGCATGGTTGTTGGCCGTCCCTTCAGCCGACCTGTTCACGACCACCGTCACCCAAGCAGAAATTCTGTCTGGCTTGGCGTTGATGCCTGACGGGAAACGTCAACTCGCGCTGCGAGCAGCGGCGGAGCGCCTCTTTGCCGTGGATCTGGCCGGACGGATCCTACCTTTTGACAGCGATGCGGCCCATGCGTTCGCCAGGGTCGTCGTCGAGCGACGGAAGGCCGGTCGGCCGATTGGCAACCTCGACGCTCAGATCGCTGCTGTCGCCAGAGCAAAGGGCGCGGACGTAGCAAGTCGGAACGTCGAGGATTTCCGCGGCTGCGGTATCGTCGTGCGCAACCCCTGGAACGATTGATCTGGACGGGGGCTTGCCGAGAGAGAGGGATGGTCAGCCGGTCCGGTCAACCCCGTTCCACCGGCAGGCCGGCGGCGAGCCAGGCCTTCAGGCCGCCGCCGAGGTGGGTGTCGACGGAGAGGCCTGCGTCCTTCGCCATCTCGAGCGCCTTGAAGGAGCGCATGCCGACGCCGCAGGAGAACACCACGCGCTTGCGCTCGTCGGTCGGCACGTCGGCGGGATCGAAGCGCGAGAGCGGCAGGTTGACCGCGCCGGCGATATGGGCCTGGGCGAACTCGTGCGGCTCGCGCACGTCGACCAGGATGATCGAGCCGGCATCGAGCAGCGTCCTGGTCTCGTCGGCGTCGAGAGCGAAGAACGGGCCGTCTGGCATGGGCATGGGGCGAACTCGGATGGTACGGGCCTGATTCCCTACCAGATACCACGCCCGGCAGGAACCGGAAGGGCCCTCGGCTGTCCTCAGGCCCGCATCAGCCACGCATGGTCCGGATCGTTGTGGAACTTCCAGATCCGCTTCGGCCCGGCCATGACGTTGAGATAGTAGAGATCGTAGCCGTGCGCCGCCCCGACGGGGTGGTAGCCTCTCGGCACGAGCACCACGTCGCGGTCGCCGAAGCTCATGGTCTCGTCGAGCGAGCGGTCGTCGGTGTAGACGCGCTGCATGCCATAGCCCTGGGGCGGGGACAGGCGGTGATAGTAGGTCTCCTCCAGCAGGCTCTCGTCGGGAAGGGCGTCACGGTCGTGCTTGTGCGGGGGGTAGCTCGACCAGTTGCCGGACGGGGTGATCACCTCCACCACCAGGAGGCTCTCCGCATGCGGGCTGGAATCGGGGAGGATGTTGCGGACATGGCGGGTGTTGGAGCCCTTGCCGCGGGTCTCGAGGCCGACCTCGTCCGGGCCGATCAGCTTTGCCGGCAGGCGGCCGGTGCCCGGGGCGGCGCAGATCGCGAGCTCCGCCGGTCCCTCGGCCGTCACCGCATAATGCGCCTTGGCCGGCACGTAGACCGACCAGGGCGCGCCGTCGAACGGGCCGTTGCGCTCGCCGATCACGCCGAAATCGGTGCCCGCGGCGACGACGCGGACCTTGCCGGCGATGACCACCAGGCAGACCTCCTGGTCGCCGGTCTCGGCGCGCAGCGTCTCGCCGGGGCTGAGGTCATGGACCTCGAAGCCGACATAGGTCCAGCCTGCGGAAGCGGGCGTGACGCGGTGCACCGGCCCGCCGGCGCGGTTGGGCTTGAGCAGAAGCTTGGACATGGCATCCTCTCCGATCGGTCGCCCAACCTCGTTCAGGCGAGGCCCGTCTCCCGCAGCGTCCTGGTCAGGTGCGCATAGCCCTTCGTGGCGTATTGCAGCGGGTTCGCCTTCTTCGGGTCCTGCTCGGCCTCGACCACCACCCAGCCGGAATAGCCGGGCAGCTCGCGGAACACGGCGGTAAAGTCGATCATGCCGTCGCCGGGGACGGTGTAGACACCCTCGATGACGCTGTCGAGGAAGCTCCAGTCGCCGGCATCGGAGGCCTTGCGGACCGACTCCCGCACGTCCTTGGTGTGGACATGGCTGATGCGGCTGCGGTAGCGGCGGGCCAAGGCTGCAGGGTCGGCGCCGCCCCAGGTGGCGTGGCCGGTGTCGAGCAAGAGGTGGAAGGCCGGGCCCGTCGCCGCCATCAGCGCGTCGATGTCGGCCTCGGACTGGACGATCGTGCCCATGTGATGGTGGTAGACCAGGCGCAGGCCTTCGGCGAGGATGCGCTCGGCGAAGTCGGTGATGCGCGCGCCGTAGCCGGCCCACGCACCGGCCTGCAGCACGGGCCGCTGCGACAGCGGCCTGGTCCGGTCGCCATGGATGGCGTTCGAGGTCTCGGCGACGATGAACACCGTCGAGCCCATTGCCTTGAGCAGGTCGAGATGGGCGCGCGCCGCGGCGAATTCGGCCTCGGCGTCGCGGGTCAGGAGCGAGATGGAATGCCAGCCGCCGACGCAGGCGAGGTCGAACGGGGCCAGCGCCCGTTGCAGCGCCGCCGGCTCGCGCGGGAACTTGTTGCCGAGCTCCATGCCCTCGAAGCCGACCTCCCGGGCCTCGGCGAGGCAGGTCTCCAGCGGCGTCTCGCCGCCGAGCTCCGGCATGTCGTCGTTCGACCAGCCGATGGGGTTGGCCCCGATGCGGATAGGCATGGTGTCGGTCTCCAGGGTCTCGTCGGAGGATCGGGCCCCGTGGCCTCAATCCCCCAGATGCTGCAGGGCGCGTGCCTCGACATAGCGCCGGCGGGCGGCCTCGACCTCGCCGCGCACCGAGACCTCGGGCACGGCCACGTCCCACCAGGCCCCGCCGGCATCGGTGGAGGGCAGCGGGTCGGTGTCGATGACGATGACCGAGGTGGTCGTGGCGGCCCGCGCGGCCTGCAACGCCTCCTCCAGCTCGCCGATGCCCTTCGCCTTGACGGCGACGGCGCCGAGGCTGGCGGCATGGGCGGTGAAGTCGATGGCAGGCAGCGTCTCGTGGCGGGCATCGCGCAGGAGGTTGTTGAAGTTGGCGCCGCCGGTGGCCATCTGCAGCCGGTTGATGCAGCCGAAGCCTCGGTTGTCGAGCACGACGATGGTGAGCTTCACCCCGAGCATCACCGCGGTGGCGATCTCGGAATTGGCCATGAGGTAGGAGCCGTCGCCGACCATGACGACCACCTCGCGCGCGGGATCGGCCATCTTGACCCCGAGCCCGCCGGCGATCTCGTAGCCCATGCAGGAATAGCCGTATTCCATGTGGTAGCCGCCGGGCGCGCCGGCCTTCCACAGCTTGTGCAATTCGCCCGGCAGGCCGCCGGCGGCGCAGACCACCACGTCCGAGCGGGCGCCGGCGCGCTGCACCGCGCCGATCACCTGGGCGTCCGAGGGCAGCTCGGCATTGGTCGGGCCGGTGTAGCGGGCAGCCACCGTCTCCCAGTCCGCCTTGCCGTCCCTGGCCTTGCGGGTCCACGCGGCCGGGGCGGTCCAGTCGGCGAGGCCGGCCGAGAGCAGCTCCAGCCCGACCCTGGCGTCGCAGACCAGCGGCAGGCCGCGGTGCTTGACCGCGTCGAAGGGCTGGGTGTTGAGGCCGACGAGGCGCCGGCCCTCGCCCCTGAACAGGGCCCAGGAGCCGGTGGTGAAGTCCTGCAGGCGGGTGCCGACGGCGAGGACGAGGTCGGCATCCTCGGCGAGGCTGTTGGCCGCCGACGTGCCGGTGACGCCGACGGCGCCCATGGCGAGCGGATGATCGAAGGCGAGGGTGCTCTTGCCCGCATTGGTCTCGCTGACCGGGATGCCGTGCTTCTCGGCGAAGGCGGCGAGCGTGGCCTCCGCTTCCGAATAGAGCACGCCGCCGCCGGCGATGATCACCGGCTTGCGGGCGGCCTTGAGCGCGGCGAGGGCGGCGGCGAGCTCGTCCTCGTCCGGGCGGGGCCGACGGGGCGCCCAGATGCGCTCCTCGAACATCGAGACGGGATAGTCGTAGGCCTCGGCCTGGGTGTCCTGGCACAGCGCCAGGGTGACGGGGCCGCAGTCAGCCGGATCGGTCAGCACGGTCATGGCCCGGGCGAGCGCCGGGATGATCTGCTCTGGCCGGGTGATGCGGTCGAAATAGCGCGAGACCGGCCGGAAGCAGTCGTTTGGCGAGAGGGTGCCGTCGCCGAAATCCTCCAATTGCTGCAGCACCGGGTCGGGCCGCCGGTTGGCGAAGACGTCGCCGGGCAGGAGCAGCAGGGGCAGGCGGTTGACGTGCGCCACCGCAGCGGCGGTCACCATGTTGGTCGCGCCCGGCCCGATCGAGGAGGTGGCGGCCATGAAGCGGCGGCGGCGCGAGGCCTTGGCGAAGGCGGTGGCGGCGTGCGCCATCGATTGCTCGTTGTGGGCGCGGAAGGTCGGCAGGCTGTCGCGCACCTGGTAGAGCGCCTCGCCGAGCCCGGCGACGTTGCCGTGTCCGAAGATGGCGAAGACGCCGGCGAAGATCGGCAGCGTCTGCCCGTCGATCACCGTCTTCTGGGCGGCGAGGAAGCGCACCAGTGCCTGCGCCATGGTGAGGCGGACCGTGTTCATGACCATGTCTCCCGTCGCTGGTTCCCGAGGGTGAAATCCGTGCCCGGCCTCAGGCTGCCCTGTCCCGGCCGGCCGCACGCCGCCAGGCCTCGACCAGCCGGGCGAATTTCGCGGCCATGGCTTTGATGGCCGCCTCGTCGTCGATCTCGCCGCGCAGCCAGGCCCGGGCCGCGTCGTTG
The DNA here is from genome assembly GCF_030814995.1 of Labrys wisconsinensis. Lineage (GTDB taxonomy): Bacteria > Pseudomonadota > Alphaproteobacteria > Rhizobiales > Labraceae > Labrys > Labrys wisconsinensis. The sequence continues at coordinate 86,592 of NZ_JAUSVX010000027.1, forward strand.
AAGATGGTGCGCCCGACAGCGAAGCCCTTCACGGTGGGCTCCTGCGCCGCCACGGCGAAGGCGGCTTCCAGATCCTCCTCCGGCGCCTCCAGGCCGAGCAGCACGATGCCGCGGCAGAGCGGATCGTTGCGCTCGATCGCCGCGCCCACCGCGCGCCAGGCGGCGGCGCTGGTCTGCGGCTCGAGCTTCCACCAGTCGGGCTTGATGCCGAGCCCGTAGAGCCGCTCGATGATCGAGGAGACGGTGTCGTCCTCCAGCGGCCCGTGCTTGCCCGCGATGATCTCGACCAGGAGCTCGCGGCCGACGAGGCGCGCAGCGCCGTAGAGCCGCAGCAGCTCGCGTTCCTGCCGCGCCTTCAGCTCCGGCGGGTCGTCGGGATGGTAGAAGCACAGGCACTTGATGGTGTGGCCGACCGGCCATTCCACGAGGCCGCTGCCGAGGTCGGCCGGCCCCTCGAACTCCAGCGGCCGGGAGCCGGGCAGCTCCACCGGGCGGCCGATCCAGAAGGGGTGGTCGGCGGCCCGGAACAGCGCCTCGCGACCGTGGATGCCGTCGATCAGCATGCCGAATCCCGGCTCGCCCCCGGCGACCCGCGCGGCCGCCTCGACCGCCAGCACCTTGAAGGCCGAAATGCGCTCGCGGCCGGCGCCGGCCTCGTCTGCCATCGCCTCCAGCTGCATGCGGTGGTCGATGGCGAACGCCATCAGGCTCGCCGGACCCGGGCGGCGGGTGGTGGCCCAGTGGATGTGGTTGAGGGCCTCGTCCTTGCGCAGCGCCTTGTGGGGGCTGCCGTGCTCGAGGAAAGCGCTCAGCTCCCGAAAGGTCGGGATCTCGGGCGAGCAGAGCAGGCGCGAGACGGCGAAGGCGCCGCAGGCATTGGCATAGCCGCAGCAGGTCTCCAGCGGCTCGCCGCGCAGCCAGCCGCGGAGGAAGCCCGACATGAAGGCGTCGCCCGCGCCGAGCACGTTGTAGACCTCGACCGGGAAGCCGGGGCCGCGCACGCCGTCGTCGAGCGAGGCCGGGATCGGCCCGGGGAAGACCACGCAGCCCATCGGCCCGCGCTTGCACACGATCGTGGCGGCGGAGACGGCGCGGATGCGGCGCAGCGTCTCCAGCGTATCCTCCGAGCCGCCGGCGATGTGCAGCTCCTCCTCGGTGCCGACGATCAGGTCGCAGTCGGGCAGGATGCTCATCAGGTGCCGGGTGACGTGCTCGGCCTTGATGTAGCGTCCGTCGCCGGCATCGTGGCCGGCGAGGCCCCAGAGGTTGGGCCGGTAGTCGATGTCGAACACGACCTTGCGGCCGTGCGCCTTGGCGATGCGGATCGCCTTGCGCTGGGCGGCGTCGGTGTTGGGCTTGGAGAAATGCGTGCCGGTGACGACGACCGCGGCGGCCGAGGCGACCAGCGCCTCGTCGACGTCGCCTTCGTCGAGCGCCATGTCGGCGCAATTGTCGCGGTAGAAGATCAGCGGAAACTGCTTCTCGTCGCGCACGCCGAGGATGACCAGGGCGGTGAGGCGGGTCGGGTCGGTCTTGACGCCGCTGACGTCGACGCCCTCGCGGACCATCTGCTCGCGGATGAAGCGCCCCATGGCCTCGTCGCCGACGCGGGTGATCACCGCCGAGCGCAGGCCGAGGCGGGCGGTGCCGATGGCGATGTTGGAGGGACAGCCGCCGACGGCCTTGGTGAAGCTGGCCATGTCCTCCAGCCGGCCGCCGACCTGCTGGCCGTAGAGGTCGACGGAGGCGCGGCCGATGGTGACGACGTCGAGCTGCGGTGCTGTCATCATGCTCCTCCCCGCGCCGCCGGGCGGCGTCGTTGTCCGTGGGCTCAGCCGGCCCCGCCTCGTGGCGGCGGGCGGACCACGACATCATCGCCGCGTGGACCGGGCGGATGAAGCCGTGCGGCGTCGCGGTTCCTACGAAACATATATTCTATTCTGTTGTCAATATGGAATTAAAATGCCATTTTGCGCCGTCCATGCCGATGCACCGCGCATGGGATGGGCGCGGCGCCCGCGCCGGACGGAAATGCGAGGCGGGCCTCGGAACGGCCTGCGAGGGGAGGACGACATGGTAGGGTTGGCGGTACTGGGGGCAGGGCGGATCGGCAAGATCCACGGGCGCAACGCGGCGCTGCACCCCAAGGCGAAGCTCGTCTCGGTCTCGGACCCGCATGGCCCCTCGGCCGATGCGCTGGCGGCGGAGACCGGCGCGGCCGTGCGCAGCCTCGAGGAGGCGGTGACGGCGCCCGATATCGACGCGGTGCTGATCTGCACGCCGACCACCACCCATGCCGACCTGATCGAGCGTGCGGCTCGAGCCGGCAAGGCTGCGTTCTGCGAGAAGCCGGTGGACCTGTCCTCCGAGCGCATCCGGACCTGCCTCGCCGTGGTGGAGCAGGCGGGCACGCCGCTGATGATCGGCTTCAACCGGCGGTTCGACCCGAATTTCGGGGCGCTGAAGCGGCGAATCGCCGAGGGGGCGATCGGCGCGGTCGAGCTGGTGTCGATCATCTCGCGCGATCCCTCGCCGCCGCCCGCTTCCTACATCGCCACTTCGGGCGGCCTGTTCCGCGACATGATGATCCACGACCTCGACCTCGCCCGCTTCCTCCTGGAGGAGGATCCGGTGGAGGTGCACGCGGTCGGCTCGTCCCTGGTCGACCCCGAGATCGGCCGGGCGGGCGATGTCGACACCGCGGCGGTGCTGCTGAAGACGGCTTCCGGCAAGATCTGCCAGATCACCAATTCTCGCCGGGCCACCTACGGCTACGACCAGCGCATCGAGGTGCATGGCCAGAAGGGCATGATTCGCGCCCATAACGTGCCGCGCACCACGGTGGAGCTCGCCACGTCGGCCGGCCTCCTGGCCGACCCGGTGCAGGACTTCTTCCTGGAGCGCTATGCCGATGCCTACCGGGCGGAGATGACGGCCTTCGTCGATGCGGTGACCGGCGGCGCGGCGCCGAGCCCGTCCGGCCAGGACGGCCTCAAGGCGCAGATCCTCGCCGACGCCGCCACCGAATCGGCCAGGACCGGGCAGGCGGTGCGGGTCTGAGAGCCGGACCCGAGGGGCGGCCGCGCCGGTTCGGCGGGTCGCTTCGCCGCCCGGTCCGTCGCCGATCCCGCCGATATCCCAGCCGGCTTCACGCGGCCGGCAGGGCGATCCTGGCCGTCAGCCCCTTCGGCTGGCGATCCAGCAGCGACAGCGTGCCGCCATGGGCCTCGACGATCGCCTGGGCGATGGACAGGCCCAGGCCGAAGCCGCTGGCCGCCGTCATGGTGCGGGCGGCGTCGCCGCGCACGAAGGGGGCCAGCATCGCCGTCTTGCTGTCGCCGGGGATGCCTGGGCCCTCGTCCATCACGTCGATGACGATGCCGGCGTCCTCGGCGGCGAGGCGCACCACCGCGCCGCCGCCATAGGTGACGGCATTCTGCACCAGGTTGGTCACCGCCCGGTTGATCTCCTCCGGCCGGGCGGTGACGGAGAGATGGTCCGGGCCGTCATAGGCCACCGCATCGCCGGTGTCGGCATGCTGGTCGCAGATGGTCTGCAGGGCGGCGGCGAGGTCGATCCGCGTCATCGGTTCGGCCGCGGCGCCGTCGCGCAGCATCGAGACGGCCGAATCGATCATCCGCGCCATCTGGTCGAGGTCGCTCAGGGTCTGGGCCCTGAGATGGTCGTCCTCGATGAACTCGGCGCGCAGCCGCAGCCGCGTGGTCGGCGTGCGCAGGTCGTGGCCGACCGCGGCCAGCATGCGCGTGCGGTCCTCGACCAGGCGGCGGATGCGCCGGTGCATGGCGTTGAAGGCGCGTGCGACCGTGCGCACCTCCTCCGGGCCGCGTTCGCGCAGGGGCGGGGCGTCGCCGGCAATGTCGAAATCGGCGGCGGCCTGGGCCAGGGCGGTGAGCGGCGCGGTCAGGCCGCGCGCGGCCCACACCGCCAGCAGGCCGGCACTGACGGCGAAGAACAGAAGGCCGAAGGTGAAGCTGTTGATCAGCGGCGGCAGGGGCGGCGGCGACAGGGCGATCAGCTCCGTGCCGTCCCGGAGCCGGATGCGCAGCACCATCTTGTCGCTTTCCGCATCGGGCTCCTCGGTGACCGTGACGCCGACGGAGCGGATGTCCCTGATGAAGTCGCTGTCCGCCGGCGGCCGGTCCCCGCCGGCCGGGGCCGCGCCCGCCGCGGGATGGATGACCATGTCGGGGAAGGCGCGGGCGGCGGCGGCGAGGATGCCCTCGCGCGCGGCGTTGTCCGGCGCCGCATCGAGCAGGCGAACGGTGGCGGCGAGGTGATTCTGCGGCGCGTGCCGGCCGCCCGGTCCGCCCTCGCGCCGCTCCAGGAAGAAGGCGGTGGTGACGATCGTCTGGATGACGACGATGGCGATCAGCACCAGAAGGGCGATCTGGCCGCCGATGCGCTGCGGCAGCAGGGAGAGCAGGCGCTCGTTCATGCCATGGTGACGTGCGGGGTGAACATGTAGCCGCCGGCCCGCACGGTGCGAATGAGCGAGGGGGCCTGCGGATCCGGCTCGATCTTGCGGCGCAGGCGGCTGACCAGGATGTCGATGCTGCGCTCGTGCGGCCCGGGCGCCCGCCCCTGGGTGAGCTCCATCAGCTTGCCGCGCGACAGGATGCGGCCGGAGCGCTCGCAGAAGACGCGCAGCAGGGCGAATTCGGCGCTGGTCACCGCAACGCGCTCGCCGACGGGGTTGGTGAGCCGGCTGAGCGTCAGGTTGGCGTGCCACCCGGCGAAGACATAGCTGTGCGGCCCACCCGGATCCTCGGCCGGATCGCTGCCTCGCCGCAGCACCGAACGGATGCGGGCCAGCAATTCGCGCGGGTTGAAGGGCTTGCCCATATAGTCGTCCGCGCCGATCTCCAGGCCGACGATGCGGTCGATGTCGTCGCTGCGCGCCGTCAGCATGATGATCGGCACGTGGGAGGTCGAGCGCAGGCGGCGGCAGATGCTGAGCCCGTCCTCGCCGGGCAGCATCAGGTCGAGCACGACCAGATCGATCCGGCTCTCGGCCATCAGCCGATCGAGGTCGCGCCCATCCTCGGCAGCCGATACGCGGCAATCATTGGCGGCGAGATAGCGGGCGACCAGGGCCCGGATTTCGTGATCGTCCTCGACCACGGCGATATGAGGCGAATGCATGGGGTGCCGGCGGATGTCCGATCTGATCTGCACGCCGGCCCGCTCCCCCGCACGAGACGGCCGGGCGCGAGCCGGCGCCATTATGCGCGGAATTTGCGGCCTTGGTGAGAAAATTTGTGTCGGAACGTTTCCGCAGCGCGTGTCGCCGGCGGGCGCGAGCGCCGCATCGGCGGGCATGAAAAAGGGGAGGTGCATCCACCTCCCCTTCCGGCCTGCGATCCGACCGGGATCGGGCCTTACTTGGCCGCCTCGGAGGCGAACTTGAAGTCCGGCGCCGACTGCAACTGCTCCTTGGTCATGTCGAGGATGCCGTGGTCGGGATAGTCGCGCACGGTGGTGTCGGCTGCGGGGACCGTCGCGGTCGTGGTTCCGCCGCCGGCCGCCGGCGCCGTGGTGGTCGCCGTGCCGGTGCCGGGAGCGGCCATGCCGACGGTCGCGGTCTGCAGGGCCTTGTCCTCCCATTTGATGGCGGTATAGGGCAGGGCGACGTTCTTCTGGCCGATGCCGAGGAAGCCGCCGACGCCGATCACCACGGCCTTGATGTTGCCGGCCTTGTCGACCACGAGCTCGTTCACCTCGCCGATCGACTGCTGGTCGGAGTTGTAGATGTTGACGCCGACCAGCTTGGTGGCACGGTACTGGCCGACAGGGGCCTGGGTGATGAAGTCGGCGCCCGCCGGGGTCGCGGTCGTCGGGGCCGGCGAGGTGGCGGCCGGCGGGTTCTGCGCCGGGGTCGTCTGCGCCAGGGCCGGCGTCGCGGCGATGGTCGACAAGGCAACAACCCAAGCGAGTGTCGTACGGGACATTGTATTCTCCTCCATGAACGGGATCCACTGCCTTGGAAACGGTGGAGGGCCGCTCTTGTTCCCTTACGCTATCGTTCAGTACGCTATCGTCCAGCCTGTGTCCGCCTGCCGGAACGGGCGCGCGCCGCATCGGGCCCGTCATGTCGGGGTGGCGCAGTGCTGCAATCGCAAGTAGCTGATCCCGCCGGCGCGTCCGGCGTCATGCGGGTCACTCCAGGCCGCGCTTCTCGGCGATGCCGACGGCCAGGGTCATCGCCAGCGCGAAGGTCGCGGCGAGCGAGCGGAAGGCGCCGTGGTCCGCCTCGACCACGTCGAGGCGGACGGCGGCGAGGGCGGCGAGCGGGCTGAACGGGCTGTCGGTGACGGCGACGATCCTGAGGCCGCGCCGGGCCGCGGCCTGGGCGAGGTCGAGCGTGGCGGGCGCATAGGGCGTGAAGCTCAGCGCCAGCACCACGTCGCGCGGGCCGGCGAGCGCCATCTGCTCGGGGGCGAGCTGGGCGACGTGGTCGATCAGCGCACAGCGCACGCCGAGCTTGCCGAAGGCATAGGCGAGATAGGCGGCCACCGGGAAGAGGCGCCTGGCGCCGAGCAGGTGGATGATCTCGGCCTCGGCCAGAAGATCGATGGCGCGGTCGATCAGGGCGGGATCGGCCGAGGCGCGCAGGCGATCGAGCGACACGGCCGCAGCCTGGGTGAAGCCTTCCAGCAGCGATGCCGAGATCGAGCCGGCGCCGCCGGCGCTGCGCAGCAGGGCCACGCGCTCGCGATAGTCGGGAAAGCGCTCCTTCAGCCGGCTGCGGAAGATCTGCTGCAGCTCGGAGAAGCCGTCATAGTCCAGCGCCTTGGCGAAGCGCACCAGCGTGGACGGCTGGACGCCCGCCCGCGCCGCCACCTCCGCCGCCGTGCCGAGGGCGACCTCGTCGGGGTGCTCGGTCGCGAAGGCGGCGACCTGCCTCAGACGCTTGGGCAGGCTCGCGGCCTGCGCCGCCAGGCGGGCGGCGAAGTCGTCATAGTCCGTCGCGGCGCTGTCGGGCATCGCTGAAGCCATGGTCATGAACGCTGCGCTCCTGTCCGATCCATCCGGCCGTACGGCCGGCGCCTCAGGCCGAATTCCGTGCGATCGGGGTGAAATTACCGTCATCGCGGCGATTGCGCGACGGGCCGCCGCCGGCTTCGCCGCGCTCACGCCACCGATCCCTCCCCTGCGCCGGCCGGTTCGACGGCCTTGACAGCTGCTTCTCAAAATGGAATAAGAATTTCGTTAATGCAACAAAAAGAACCGATCATTCCATTTCGGTCGCGCACTTCGGAACGGAAACGGCGGGGCGGCGGTTCGAGGCCGCATCATGCCGGCGGTCCCAACTTCCCGAGGTTTCGGATCGCGCCATGTCGCGAGGGCGAGCCCGGACCAAACCGAACCCAAGACTCTGGAGGAACCCCATGAAACGTCTTCTCGCCGGGCTCGCCGCCGCGGTCGCTTTCGCCGCCGTCGCCGCGACGCCGGTGGCCGCCCAGGACATCCACATCATCGTCGTCAGCCATGGCCAGGCCAACGACCCCTTCTGGTCGGTGGTCAAGAATGGCGTCGTCGCCGGCGCCAAGGATGCCGGCGTGCAGGTCGACTACCGCGCCCCCGAGACCTTCGACATGGTGGCGATGAGCCAGCTCATCGACGCGGCCGTGGCGCAGAAGCCGAACGGCCTGATCGTCTCGATCCCCGATGCCTCGGCGCTCGGCCCGTCGATCAAGAACGCGGTGGCCGCCGGCATTCCCGTCATCTCGATGAACTCCGGCTCCGACGTCTCCAAGTCGCTCGGCGCGCTGCTGCATGTCGGCCAGGACGAATATCCCGCCGGCAAGGCCGCCGGCGAGAAGCTCAAGGAGATGGGCGGCAAGGTGGCGCTCTGCGTCAACCAGGAGGTCGGCAACGCCGCGCTCGACGCCCGCTGCAAAGGCTTCTCCGACGGCTTCGGCGGCAAGGTGACGGTGGTGCCGGTGTCGAACGAGCCGGCCGACGTCAACGCCAAGGTCAAGGCGGCGCTCGCGGCCGACACCAGCGTCGACACCATCCTGGCGCTGGGCGCCGGCACCGCCGGCGAGCCGTCGCTGGCCGCGGTCAAGGAATCCGGCCTGACCGGCAAGATCAATGTCGCGACCTTCGACATGTCCGCCACCTTCCTCAAGGCGATCGCCGCCGGCGAGGCCGCCTTCGCCATCGACCAGCAGCAGTTCCTGCAGGGCTACCTGCCGGTGATCTTCCTGGCGAACTACGCCAAGTACGGCCTGATCCCCGGCGGCAACGTGCCCTCGGGCCCGAACCTGATCACCAAGGACAAGGCGGCGCAGGTGGTCGAGCTCTCGGCCAAGGGCATCCGCTGAGGTCCCGGGTGGCTTCCGCCTTCGGCGCGGAAGCCATCTCCCGCCGCGCCGGCGGCGTCACGGCCGCTGCTGCGGCCCCAGAGTCATCCGGGGTCTTCGACCCCTCATGGTCGCCAGGGGAGGGCGCAATGACGCATACCAGGGAAGCAGTGGGCGTGGGCCAGGTCCAGCCGGCCGCCAAGGCGGACGAGCGCGTGCGGCAGGTTTCCGCCCTGACGCAGCTGATGCGCCGGCCGGAGCTCGGCGCCATGGCTGGCCTCGTCTTCGTCGTCGTGTTCTTCGCGATCACGGCCCGGCCAGGCATGTTCACGCTCAACGGCCTCCTCGTGATCCTGGACTATGCCTCCACGCTCGGCATCGCCGCCATCGCCGCGGCGCTCCTGATGATCGGCGGCGAGTTCGATCTTTCCATCGGCTCGATGGTGGCCTTCACCGGCCTGGTCTTCGCCACGGCGGTGACCGCCATGGGGCTGCCGCTGATCCTCGCCATCCCCTTCACCTTCGTGGTGGCGATGGCGCTCGGCGCCCTCAACGGCCAGCTGGTCATCCGCACGAGGCTGCCCTCCTTCATCGTGACGCTCGCCTTCCTGTTCATCCTGAGCGGCGCCACGCTGGTCGGCCTCAAGAAGGTCACGGGCGGCAACACCCAGCTCAGCGGCGTCAAGGACGTGGTCGGCGACGGCGTGCTGGTCTCGATCTTCTCCGGCAAAGCCTTTCCCGGCCTGTTCGTCTGGATGGCGGACAAGGGCTGGATCGCCAAGTTCGCCGACGGCACGCCGTCGATCAAGGGGGTGCCGGTGTCGATCCTGTGGTTCGTCGGCCTCACGGTGGTCGCGACCTGGGTGCTGCTGCGCACCCGCGTCGGCAACTGGATCTTCGCGGCCGGCGGTCATCCCGACGCGGCGCGCAATTCCGGCGTGCCGGTGACGCGGGTGAAGACCGGCCTCTTCATGCTGACCGCAAGCGCCGCGGCGCTGACCGCCATCATCACCGTTCTGAACACCGGTTCGGCCGACGCCAAGCGTGGCGATCTCCTGGAGTTCAAGGCGATCATCGCGGCCGTGATCGGCGGCTGCCTGCTCACCGGCGGCTACGGCTCGGCGATCGGCGCCTTCATCGGCGCGCTGATCTTCGGCATGGTGTTCGATCGGCCTCGGCTTCACCACCTTCGACGCCGACTATTTCAAGGTGTTCCTGGGGGCGATGCTGCTGATCGCGGTGCTGCTCAACAACTACATCCGCAGGAAAGTGACGGGAGAGCGCTGACCATGGCCAGGGATGAAGCAACCACGCAGAAGCCGGCGCCGATCATCGAGGTTCGCAACATCGTCAAGCAGTTCGGCTCGGTGATCGCGCTGTCCGGCGTGTCGATGTCGGTCGGGGCCGGCGAGGTTCTGTGCCTGCTCGGCGACAACGGCGCCGGCAAGTCGACGCTGATCAAGACGCTGTCGGGGGTGCACAAGCCGAGCTCGGGCGACTTCCT